>PFDH01000055.1 GCA_002772705.1 Candidatus Pacebacteria bacterium CG10_big_fil_rev_8_21_14_0_10_44_11
ATAAATAGGGAAAATTTGATGAAAGATAGCCGAATAGATTTGAAGTAGCTTTGGGCTAAGCCTCACGGCCTAGGTTTTTTCTCTTCAATTTCGATGCCATAACACCGGCAGGTTTCCGCTGATACTCATGCTTTTTCGAATTTCAAAAAAACATGGTTCGATTGTGCTTTGTCGTCTCAAAAAAAGCACCCTGCTCCTCGTATCCTTGAATAATCAAGGCCACACGCTCTAAGTTAGATTGCTATCTGGGTGGACCTCCTTTCATTATGTGTGCAGTATATCAGAATCAAAAAATTGTATTCTTGAGTTTCGTAAATGGTATACTCCAGCTGATGATAAAAGTAATTTCACAACCAATTACTCAATCAACTCTTCAAAAAGAAGCTCAAGAGGTGCTGGGCGAACTGGTCAAAGCTGTCGTTGATATTGAACAAGAAATAATGGCTATAAGTGGTGAGCTTCATGCTGATGAAGAAGCAGTCTTGATCGGGCAAGGATCAAAACAAAAAAATCTGTGGGGCATCAATCTGTACCCCGATTTATTTGGTCAAGAAGATTGGCTTGAGTTTGACTCGATGATTAATTTGCGACCATCGGGGGGAAACAATACTCGTGGCGTTGAGGATGAAAAAATTCGCACAAAAATTAGACACATAGTTTCAAAATTAGTGACAAAAAAATAACCACCATGCCAGTCCATGAACAACTAGCACAAGGCCGTTGGCAAGAATTAACTTTTTTGGAGCAAATGGCCAATGTTGGCAGCGAAGTGGAACGAGCAATCAGTTGGCGAAACAAAAACCAGAAGAAATTAATGTTAGGGTCAATTACTCGGGCTTTTGAATTATTATCACTGACAATTGATGCGCAGCGAGAATCAGAATCAAGACTAAAAGAGCTATGTAGAGTCAAAGAGTGTTTGGCAGACAGTTTTTTAGATAAAAATTCTTTCCTTTCTAGTGATGGAGATTGGAAATCATACTTTCGCAGTTTTACTTACGCAGCCAATGTCAAAGCTGGCCGGTGAGTGTGTTATAATACCACCTCAAGTAAAAATGGTTACTTTATCGGCTTGGTGGCTGTCCACTAGCTGACTAAAGGCAATGCTTCAAGTAGAAGCGCGAAAGGATACCATGGCACTAACACGAGTCCAAAAAGGTCAGATCATCAAGGACTACCAACTATTTGAAGGCGACACTGGTTCACCAGAGGTGCAAATCGCACTATTGACCGCCTCAATTCAACAATTGACCGAACATCTCAAGCAACACAAAAAAGATGACCACTCACGCCGTGGTTTGTTAAAGCAGGTGGCTAAACGTCGCCGCTTATTGAATTTCTTGCTGGAGCGCAGTGAAGATCGCTACCGCAAACTGATTGAGCGGTTGGGGTTGAGTAAATAATTTATTCTAAAATGGCAGCAGTTAAAACAAAAAATCCCACTTCTAGAGTGGGATTTCATGACTGGATTCTGCAACCGGCAGCCTCCCCACATTTTCCGAGTCTATACGGCAAACCTTGCTTAATCTGTAGAAGAGACGATGAACGGCTTTTCAAAACTTGAAAAGTATACCTAAAATGTGTATAATAAGCCTATAATAAATTAACCTCACCTCTGGTGACACGAAAGAAATCAATGGCACAAGATAAAGAAATAACCAGAAGAGACGTACTAAAGGGTAACTTTGACCAACCAGCGCCTCAACCCACACTCTCACCGGAACAGCGAAAAAGTTTAGGCGAAACCACAAGAGGGATCGGTAGAGCGGCCAGTGCGACAGCGACAGTAGAAGCACACCAGAGAGAACAAGCACAGCGGAGAGAAGCCGGCAGGCAGGTGACAAATTCTGGAGAGTCATCTAAATTTAACTGCATGGCTTTACCAGGAATGATAGTGGCAAGTTTGATGGGATGGGTGATCAGAAGAAGAAATACTGTAGGAAGGCCGAGAAATGATAGTGGTGTTGTTACTGGGGGTGATCAACAGCAGAATAATGGTATATAAGCTGAAAAAAGTAGTCAGCTTCTCAATTTAAAATATCTTTCCTCCACTAGCCAAGTAGATGTCTTTTTTGTAGACTGAAGACACATATCTCTCGTGAGATAAGTGTGTTTGTGGCAGGCAATACAAAAAGAAACATGCGGTTTTTACCAATCAAAAAACTAACAAAATGGTTGTATCATCCGGACCGGATGGTGCGGCTTGGTTGGGTATTTTTGGTATTTAGCTTGCTCTTGGCGGTAGCTGTCTTTTCTTTGCTCTGGAAACCAAATCAAGCCGAGGCGTGGTGGAACGAAGCATGGATGTATAGAAAGAAAGTGGTATTGAATACTACCAGTGGCACACTCACCGATTATCAAATCCCAATTACCATCGATACCGCCGCACTCATCACTGCCGGGAAGATGCAGAGCGACTGTGACGACATCAGAGTGACCGACAAAAACGGGGTAATTCTTCCCATCTGGTATTCCGGTTGCAACACTACGACTACAAAAGTGTGGCCGAAAGTACCCTCTGTTACAACCACGGGTATCACGGTGTATATCTACTATGGCAATGCTGCGGGAACTTCGGCAAAAACAGTAGTAGGTAGATCCGATTACCCAGGTTTGAGTTGTAAATCGATTCTCGATGCCGGAAACTCTACGGGTACGGGCACGTACTGGGTTGACACTACCAATGGGGCAACTTCTGATAAACAGCAAGTCTATTGTGATATGACCAGTAACGGTGGAGGTTGGATGCTGGTTACCGCCGCTATGGTTGACTCATTTTCTGAAAATAATGTCACTAAAGTAACTACTGCCGATGCCAACGGGGGTGCAATCTATACCTTTACCAATACCGAGACAGGGTGTGGGGGTGCAGATTCAGGAGCGACGGTAAAAATTACCAACAATATTCAATGGGATGTACTGAAGGTGAAGGAAACGCTTGGTCCCGGAGCTGCCTCATGTTGGGCGACACAATCAGATGGAACTTATGGTGGACAGCAAACAAACAGCAACATGACGGCGTTTAGCTCACCAACTGATACGCTTCAAAACTGTGTGCTCAGTTGCAGCACCTCTCCATTTGTGATGCCACCTATGCAACGATGTGATAATGCTGTCGAAAATTTTGCGATTTACAACACTGGCAGCAATCGGTCATTTGAAACGGTATCAAGAAGACTTAACAGAACCTCAATGAGTGGACCTGCATTAGGACTTTCATGTAATGATGACAACATGACGACTAAGATTGAGAGTATATATATCCGCGAAAATTCATTGACGTATGCAACTCTCACTGTTGGTAGTCTGGGTACAGAAGAAAACTCCCCCAGCCCGGTTGCCTACTGGAAGTTTGATGAAGGCACTGGCACGAAGGTTTATAGCTCTACTTCAAGTCTGGGCGGAACGACCACCAACCTGGTTACCAATCCTAGTTTTGAGACCGGCACTACCAGTTGGTCACTCGGCGTTAACGGTGGTACTTGGACCCGGATTTCTACAGGCTGTGCCGTGGGTGATTACTGTCTCAAAGGGGTAACCACGACCACTAGTCAGGCAAGTGTGATTTCTGTGTCGGGATTAACTCCAGGAACGTCGATCACAGTAACGGCTTACTTAAAGGCAGAAGGTGGGTCATCAGCTCGGTTTTATGTTTCTGATCCTGGTTATGTTAACCCTATCTATAGCGGCAGTGTTACGAGTAACTATTGGGTGCGCTCAACAGCTACTAAAACCGTGCCAGCTGCTGGAGCAGTTAATATCGTTTTGTATACTAATGTTGTTGGCACCGCCTATTATGACGGCATCCAGCTTGAGGTAAATAGCACGTATACGCCATATTGTGATGGAGCTCAAACCGGTGGTGGGAGTTATGTTTGGAGTGGTACGGCACATGGATCAACGTCAACCTGCAACTTCACCACTGATGGAGATTTGGCTGACGGTACCGCGGCTCCTACTTGGCAAACTGAGGATAAGTGTGTGAGTGGAAAGTGTCTGTTGTTTGATGGAAGTAACGATTATGTGAGGGTACCACCTGGTGCCAATATAAATTTTTCAGAATCTGATAGTTTTACCGTTTCGGCATGGATTAAGAGGTCGAGTACAGGAAATATTGACATTATTTTTAATAAGCAAGAAAACGTTTCAAACGAGTTTTTATATGGACTTGATATTTCGGCAACAGACAAAGCTGAATTTAGTATTGCCAAACAAAATGTTTCAGCGACTACTTCGGTTAGTACTACAACTATTGCAGAAAATACCTGGTACTTTCTTACGGGTACTTATGATGGAACCAGTACACGGCTTTATGTCAATGGTAAGTTAGAAGATACCGATACGAAGGGATTTAGCGCATCCACACAAAGCGTGGCTAGCGCGTATATCGGTCAGCAATATAATGCCACAAGCCATTTTGGAGGATCAGTTGACGATGTAAAAATTTATAAATACGCCCGCACCGTTGCCCAGATCAAAACTGACTATACTTTGGGCGCTAGAAGCACGGGAGCAGGTGTTAGTTTTAGCCAGCCAGACAATGACTTCTTAAACAACGGTTTGGTAGGCTACTGGCCGATGGACGAAATTGCTGCGGACAGCTGTCCCACTGCCAGTGCGGATAGCTGCGATAAGTCAGGCAATGTCAGCGACGGGACATGGGGTGGCAATGCGACAACAACAGGGTTAGCTAAGTATGGCAATGCGGTTACTTTTGACGGCAATGCTGACAATGTAACTATTCTTGATAGCGATCTTTACTCCATAAATACTACCAATAAATTTACCGCTTCGGGATGGTTTTATGTCAATGCCTTGGCAGCGAGGCAAAACATTCTGAGCAAAACAAGTGGGGGTCATGAATGGGACTTTAGGTTAGATACAAATGGACAGCTTCTCGCCGTAATTTATACCTCGGCGGGTGGTACTTTCATGGTTACTGGCTCAGCGGTATCGGCAATAACACCAGGTCAGTGGTACCACACAACAATGGTGGTAGATCTGGATAAACCTGAGTTAACGTTATATATAAATGGAGTTGCCGTGGGAACTAGCACCACTACCTCTGGTAGTTATACTAATGGAACTGGTGCGTTAAGAATTGGGGAGCGGAACGATGGATCAGGAGATGTTAATGGTCGAATCGACGAAGTCCGCATCTACAACCGTGCTCTCGCTTCCAATGAAGTTGCTGCCCTCCATCACTGGGCACCGGGGCCGGTGGGCTATTGGCCGATGGATGAGAATACTGGAAGCCTGACGGTTTTGGATAAGTCGGGAAATAATTTGACCGGTATTATGAACGGTACCATGACCATTTCTGATTGGGTGCCAGGAAAGTTTGGTAGTGCTCTGGATTTTGATGGGTCTAACGATTATGTCTTATCCACAGGCGCGACACAACTTCAGAGAACAGCGAGTAATCCTTGGACGATAGGTGGGTGGTACTACATCAGGAATGCCTCTGGTGACGTTTCCACACTTACTCAAGTTAGAAAAGCGGCCAGCAATCATGGGTATTACTTGTCATATGGTATTGTTACATCAACTATATCAACAGATTATTATGGTGGTTCTGGAGCATATTGGCGTGTGAGAACCACTAATGATATTAGTCTTAATGGTTGGCATCACATCGTTGCTACTCACGATGGAGCAGGCTATACGGGAGTGAAGATTTATGTTGATGGTGTCAGTGTTCCACTAACGGTTTCAAATGCAGGATCGCCAACAGATATCACCTGGACAGATACTCGTATGTCTATTGGGGCAGACGAAGGAGCGTCACCATTGGATGGACAGGCTGATGACGTCAAAATCTACAACTACGCCCGCACCCCCGCTCAAATCGCCTGGGAGTACAACCAAGGCAAACCGGTTGCCTATTATAAATTTGACGAGTGCCAGGGTACGGTCATCAACGACTGGTCGCAAAACAGTAATGGTGGTTTTAACGGCAGAAACGGCACGCTAACCATAGGCGGAAGCGGGAACAATCAAACAGTCGGCACCTGCTCTTCAGGAGTTAGCACAGAAGCCTGGAACAATGGCACTACCGGCAAGTTTAACGCCAGCATGAGTTTTGGCGGGACGGATGATTATGTCAATGTTCCTGGAAGTTTCTTATATGACGAACAGACCATCTCATTTTGGGCAAAAGCGGATTGGACCACAGCTGCAGGTATACCCTTAAGCAGCTTGCAGTGGACGAGTCCCGATCATGACGGGTTTAGATTTGAGCTTTTAAATGATAATCTGGTAACCATGATCTACAACAACGCCTATGGGGAGTATACTTACTCACACGCTTTAACCGGATCAGATTGGCATCAATTTACACTGACTTGGACAGGCACAGTCACTAAATCATACGTAGATGGCAAAATGGTAGATAGCGCCACCAGAACTAATGGTTTTGCTGCAATCCCTGGCGACATGGATATCGGGCGATATAACTATATGGACAATGGTTACTTTACCGGCCAGGTTGACGAAGTTAAAATCTTCAACTACGCCATGACAGATGAGCAAGTCAAACTTGACTACAACAACTCGGCGGCGGTGCGGTTTAATTAAACCACCCAACTTGTTCATGATCGGTGCTAAGTCATTGTCTCTAATCAGAAATTCTTCATTCAAACTGTCATAGCAATTTTTTCTAAGCCTGGCATATGAGAATAAAGTTATCTGGTATAATTCGGTCTTATGAAAGAGACAGCAGAGTTTGTCGCAAGAAAGCCATCACCAGAAACAGTGCTAGCGATTCAGGCAGAGATTAAGAAAATGGTTGAGTTGCTTGCAGCTAATCAACAAAAACTTCGTGAAGTACTCGTCGAGAAACTAATAGATATTGAAGAGATTGAGTGGGCAAAAGAAGATCAGGGATTCTTTGCAGCTTTTTTCCAGAAGATCGCTGTTTTAATTAAACATGGCGGATTTTCTACTAAAGAAGAAGAACAACAGATTGCCAATGTAGTGGAACGGCTTTCTCATTTGAGGGAAGTAATTTCTCAGCTAGAACGAGGAAAATTTACTCTAGCTTCAACAGTCATTGCAGAACAAATAGCAAAAAAAATTCCTGGTCATTCTGCTGGTTGGTTGGTGGGTGAATCGGCGGAAGATCGTCGACTGGTGCGGGAACAACTTTTCGGACAATTAGCTGAGGCATACCGTCTGCAGTTGTTACTTTCTGAAATAGATCCGCAAGCAGCAGCAGACTTGACTCTGGAAATTAGAACATCTGCCCGGAGAATTCAAGACCGATTGGGCAATCCTCTTGGCAACACGATACCTGAAGAATTAAGTGCATTTATAGAATAGTTATTTTTATTATAGGTCAATTTATTACAATTTGATGCAAATTTGAGATAACTATTTTAAGATAGCTTTTTGGTCGTCGTGTCCCGTTGTGTTAACGGAGCCGAATTTCGAATAGTTTTGAGTCAATAGTTTTTCCGCTGTTCAATTCATCTTCAGGTGATTTTGTTATAACTTTCCTCCTTCGCCCGAATTATACATCCGGCCAAATCCAGACGCCGATTCATGGTATAATCAGGTCTTGTTTGTAACAAAACAAAAGTACTTATTGGATCAGTGGTAGTTGAGGATTCGAGAGAGACGACAAACGGCGCCCAATCTGGGTGGCACAAAAGATTTGTCTTTTCTCCAGAATACTCTCCACTTTTCCGTTAAACATGAAAGGAAACTAACGGTATGTCATACCCTAAGTATCCAAAAACGTATAAAACCGAGATTAAAGTTGGGGACAAAACTGTTTTCGTTGAGATTGGTAAATTCTCCGAGCAAGTCAGTGCCGCTGTGATCACCAAGTGTGGTGAAACCGTGGTGCACACCACTGTTGCTCTGGGCAGAAAAGTTGATCTTGGTTATTTTCCGCTCTCAGTGGAGTTTGCTGAAAAACTTTATGCTAGCGGTATCATTAAAGGTTCCCGCTGGGTGAAGCGTGACGGACGTCCCAGTGACGACGTCATTTTGAAAGCCCGCGTCATTGATCGCTCGCTGCGACCAATGTTCCCCGATGGTTTAACTCATGAAGTTCAAGTTATTAACACTGTTTTTTCGTACGATGGCGAAAACGAGCCAGACATGCTTGGCCTGTTGGGCAGTGCCATTGGTGTCACCATTTCTGAAATTCCTTTCCAAGGCCCAATTGCTGGTCTCAGGCTTGGCTATAACAAAGAAACAAGCCAGTACTTAACTAATCCCACCCAAACTGAACAAAAAACCAGTGAGTTGGATCTGATTGTGGCCGGCAGTGGCTCAACGGTGGTGATGGTTGAGGCCGGTGCCAAAGAAGTGTCCGAGCAAGTAGTCATTGACGGTTTAATCAAAGCTCAGGAAATAATGGGTGATGTTTGCAAACAGATTTCCGCCATTGCCAAAGAAGTTGGCAAGGCAAAAGCAGAACTGATTGTGATTGACGAAGAGACTGCAGCCCGCAAAGCAGAGCTAACCAAACAAATCGTGGCTAAGTTTGCCAAAGAAGCGCGAACAATGGTCGAAAAAGTTGGACGTTTAGAAAAATTTGATCAGGTTCAACTAATCGCCGACATCCTGGTAGTCCTCAACAAAAATCGCGCCGAAGAAGACTTAGTCTCAGACAAAGAAGTCAGCGCCATTTTGTATGACCTGACCGAAAAAATTGCTAGAAAAATGATTGTTGAAGAGGGCATTCGCCCCGATGGTCGCAAAACCACCGAAATCCGTCCAATCTGGACAGAAATTGACGTTTTTCCCAGAACTCACGGCAGCGCCATGTTCAAGCGCGGTGCCACTCAGGCGGTGACAATCACCACCCTGGGTTCACCAAGTCTTGGCCAGCTAATTGAAAGTATTGAAGGCGAAGAAACCCGACACTACTTACATCACTACAGCATGCCGCCCTACGCTTCTGGCGAAACTGGCCGGTTTGGTGCTCCAAAACGCCGGGAGATCGGTCACGGCGCCTTGGCTGAACGGGCGTTGCTGCCAATGATCCCAGCTCAAGAGGTCTTTCCCTACACCATTCATGTTGTCAGTGAAATTATGAGCTCAAACGGCTCAACCTCGATGGCGTCTGTTTGTGGTTCAACTATGTCTTTAATGACCGCGGGCGTGCCCATCAAACGTCCGGTGGCGGGAATTGCCATGGGTCTGATTATGGAAGAAGGCAAGTACGCTATCCTCTCTGATATTCAAGGTTTAGAAGATCACACCGGTGACATGGACTTTAAGGTGGCCGGTACCGATCAAGGTATCACCGCTTTGCAGATGGATATTAAATTGACCGGTGTTGACCGCAAGATTTTGGAAGAAGCCCTGACTCAAGCCAAAGAAGGCCGAATGCACATCATGGCAAAAATGATGGAAGCCATCAGCGAGCCTAGAAAAGAGCTGTCCAAGTTTGCCCCTAAGATTGAACAAGTGATTGTGCCAACTGACAAAATCGGCGAGATCATCGGCCCAGGCGGTAAGAATATTAAGAGCATCATTGAAGAAACCGGTGCCGAGATTGACATTGAAGAAGACAAAGAAAAAGGTATCGGCATGGTCAATATTTCTTCGCCCGATCAAGCCAAAATTAATGCTGCCAAAGAAATTATCACTGGTATTATCCGAGTAGTTGAGGTTGGTGATGAGTTTGACGGTACGGTGACCAGGGTTGAAGCCTATGGCGCTTTTGTTGAGTACTTGCCAGGTAGAGAAGGTTTGGTTCACGTTTCTGAGATGTCAGTTGATCGGGTTGAAAACGTTGAAGACGTGGTTAAATTTGGCGACACGGTGCACGTCAGGATTAGCGGTTTTAAAGATGACGGCAAAATCTCTCTGAGTATGCTGACAGCTGAACAAGCCGAGCAAGCTAAAGCTAACCGTGGCGGAGACCGCAACGGCGGCTCAGACCGAGGTGGTAGAGGCAGTTTTGGCGGCGGCCAACGTGGCGGCAGTCGGGGTGGTTACGCTGGTGGTGGCCGAGGTGATGATCGAGGAAGTCGAGGCGGCTACGGTGGCAACCGTGGTCCAAGCCGAGGCAATCGCGATTGGTAAATCTGGATCAGTAATCATAATGTTATACTGACTGAGTGAAGTTGTCTGCCATTTCAACTGCCTCAAACATGTTCTCACTGCTTGGTCTAGATCAGTTGCTGCCCTTAGCTAAGCGGCTGGGTTTGGCGATAAGTGATCCTCAGCAAGCAGCGCAATTAGAACAGATTTTATTTGAATTAGCCAAAAACCTCACCCCCAACACGTCTGGGGTGGTGATTAGTCCAGAAATTGGCTATCAGACGGTGCTTCAAAAAGCCGCAGCCACTGGGCCGATTTTTTGTCTAGAGCGACGGTTGATTGATCCGGATCCGCTGACCATTCCGCTACTAATGAGCAACTGGAATGTTGAAACTGTCCGCCAAAACTATGGCGTTGCCAAGCTAGAGCTATTCTATTCTGCCAACGAAGCAGAAGCGGCTACCAAGCGTCAAATGGTAGCAGAAATTGCTGATTACTGCCGACAACAAGAAATTGATTTTTTGTTAGAGTTAGTCGTTGTTGTCGGGTCAGACCAAAAAGACAACCAAGCGGTTTTTCAGCACACCCAACTAGAAGCGATCCAAGACTTGCGGAAGTATTGTTCAGTTTTGGCACTCCAGTATCCCCTAGACGCATTAGGCGCTGTTACCGTCACTGCTGAGCTAGATGTACCCTGGATTTTATCGGCGCGCAGCACTCCCTATGAAGAATTCAAAGAGCAACTCAGAACAGCTTTAGAAAGTGGCGCCACTGGCTTTTTAGCCGCCGAACAATTTTTACCAGCACTGCAACCAAATCAAAATTTTAGTCTTGAGGCAGTTCAAAAATTTATCCGAACCACTGGTACCGATCGAGCGATTGAGCTAGAGAGAATTTTGACCGAGACGACTAAATCTCCAAAAACTTGAGATTTTTTTGCGCTGACCAAGTCACAATACATCTGGCGCTTTGATTGCTGGCTTTTTGTTGTATACTAGTGTAAGAAAGGTATGTCACGAATATGTTAAATTCAATTGAAGCAAACCAATTTAGATTTAAAAATGATGGCGGAACAGGGAATGAAGGTGCTCCTAAAGATGGTAAGCAAGAATTACCAGAGGTTGATAACAAAAACCGAGCAGATGCTGAAGCTGCAGTAAAAGATTTTTTGGAGAAACACGATCCAAAGAAAAAGTGATTAACAATTGTTCTTCTGATTGATTAGTCATTTTTTGGTGGTAAACAACTAGCACTGACTCTTGTCAGTTGCTAGTTTTTTTGTTATTCTGCCTACGCACGACAAACAGTAGTAGCAAAAAGGATCCAATGTTTAGTTTACCAAAACTCCCCTATAGTTATGACGCTTTAGAGCCATACTTCGACAAAATGACGATGGAGATTCACCATGCCAAGCACCATCAGGCATACATTGATAAGTTAAACACCGCCTTGGCAGATCACGCTGACTTGCAACAAAAATCTGTCGAAGAGTTGCTGACTGACTTCGACTCAATTCCTGAAGAAATTAAAACCGCAGTTCGCAATCATGGCGGTGGACACGCTAATCACTCACTGTTTTGGGCTGTTCTTTCTCCTCAGGCAGAAAAAGAACCAAGTGGAGTGTTAGCCGAGCAAGTTAAATCAGCTTTTAACTCTTTTGCCGACTTTCAACAGAAGTTCACAGATGCCGCTGGCAGCCGATTTGGTTCTGGATGGGCGTGGTTAGTGGTCAACAAAAATAAAGTGCTTGAAGTGTATTCAACCGCCAATCAAGACTCGCCGTTGATGGAAGGCAAGACGCCAATTTTGGGTCTGGACGTCTGGGAACACGCTTATTATCTAAAGTACCAAAACAAACGCCCCGACTATATTGCCGCTTTTTGGAATGTGATAAACTGGGAAGAAGTAGAACGACGCTATACCTTGGCCGCGGCTTAGTTGGGTGGCCTGGACAAAAGAGGTAACTGTCACCAGAATCTAGGGTAATTAGTTTGGTTGTAGTGACTTCACTATTTTAGAACTTGTCTATGTTGCAAGTAGTGCTTGATGTAGAAACGCAAAAAACCTTTGACGAGGTCGGTGGTTTTTTTCCTGACCGTTTAGGCATTTCTTTTGTTGGCATCTGTGTCCGCGATGGTTATTCTGGTAAAGGGGAGCTGCGAGGTTTTTTTGAGGCCGATTTACCTAAATTATTTCCAATATTAGAAAAAGCAGACGTCTTAATCGGCTTTAATATTGATAACTTTGATATGCAGACTTTTGTTTCGTACTATGCCGGCGATGTCAGCTCTTTTCCCACCCTGGATTTACTGACTCAAATAAAAAAAAGCGCCGGCCATCGGATTGGCTTGGACGCGGTGGCTCAAGAAACGCTGGGTGTGGGTAAAGCTGGCGATGGTCTAGACGCAATTAAATATTTCCAGAGCAAAAATTGGGAAGCACTGAGTAAATACTGTTTGCAGGACGTG
>PFDH01000044.1 GCA_002772705.1 Candidatus Pacebacteria bacterium CG10_big_fil_rev_8_21_14_0_10_44_11
CAACTTGACACTGTTGGTGTATGTGGAATTGTTTAGTATAGGTGGGAGTTGTGTGCCTTTTGGTACATAACATCAGTGAAATACCACCCGTTTTGTATATATCAACTCACCCAATCTGAATGCAAACTTCAGAGGAGACACTGTTTGGTGGGTAGTTTAACTGGGGAGGTTGCTTGCTAAAAGGTAACGCAAGCGCGCAATGGTACTCTTAGCCTGGATGGAAATCAGGCTGGACGTGCAATAGCATAAGAGTGCTTAACTGTGAGGCATACAAGCCGAGCAGATACGAAAGTAGGTTATAGTGATCCTCGTGCACTTTGTGGAAGGTGCCGGGCTTATCGGATAAAAGCTACCTCGGGGATAACAGAGTTATCGCACCTAAGCGTCCCTAGCGTCGGTGCGGTTTGCTACCTCGATGTCGGCTTAACCCATTATGGGTTTGGGTCACTCAGGAAGTAATTACTGAGTAAACATCTGGCTTATAACGGTGAACCCTTCATGTATCTTCTTCTTTTCTTCGGGTATTTATGATACTCTGAAGGGATGGATACTTATGGGAATACCGTGGGAAGTCGAGAAGGTTTGTCAAACCAACAGGAAGAAATTCTTGTTGGGAAAATTCTAGGTGATGGTTGTTTAGAAAAGAATGGTCTTCATGTTCGATTAAAAATTGAACAAACAGATAAACAAAAAGAATATGTAACTTGGTTATATAAGTCTTTTGTTCCATTTGTTGGAAGATCACCAAAAGCAATATTTCATAGCGGTCGAGATCAAAAAATGACTAAACGCTGGCGTTTCGCTACGTTAAGTCTTCCGATTTTCGATAGATATAAATTATTGTTTTATAGAGATGGAAGGAAGATTATTCCTTCCAATATTTTATCTTTTTTAACCACACCACTCACTCTAGCAGTGTGGTATATGGATGATGGCTATCTACGCACAGATAAGTCTGGCGCATATTTATGCACGTCTTCATTTACCTTAACTGAGCATCAACAATTACAGAGTGTGTTGATAAAAAACTATGGAATTCAAAACATATTTTGCATTGCATGCAATACAAACTTTCTTTGACCCCGTAACGACTGAGTTTTTAAAACGAGATAGAAAGCTTTTTGCCATTAGGCAAAAAAATTATGCTTTTTATAACACGCCGGACCCCTGTAAACATTTGTATACAGGGTGAAGATATAGTCTACACTTGTAGAAATACAAGATTTATGTGCATCGCATCCTGGGGCTGAAGAAAACGATAAAACTTCTTTCCCTTATCGAAAGGTAAGGGTAATAAACGGACTCAAAACGGTGGAGGCCATTTTTACCAAGGCGAATAGGTGACTTGCTTAATAGCAGGTCCCAGGTAAAATGGTTAGTACCGTGGGAAAGATGCTTTCTGAAGTTGATTGTGCATATATTGCTGGTTTGCTTGATGCAGACGGTGCAATTATGGCTATGATTGAGAAACACCATGAAAAACGTTTTGGTTATCGGGTGCGAGTAGTTGTAAAAATTACTCAAACAGATCCTACAGTTTTACACTGGATCCAAAACTTATTTTCTCAGGGAAGAGTTGTAAAGAATAAAAGCACCTATGATTGGATTGTTAGAGATCAATCTGATAGTGCAGCAATTCTCTCTCAATTATTACCATTTTTGAAAGTCAAAAAACAACAAGCTTATCTAGCTCAAAAAATCATTAAGTTACTGCAAACGCGGTATTCAAAAAATGATTTTTTAAATGCAGCACAATTAGCAGATACTGTGGCTGGGTTAAACGTACGATCTCGAAATCGTCGTCGTAACTTTCTATCACAGATCCAAGAAAGTATCTCCCGTAACGACTGATATAACTTTTTCTGAGAAAGTTATTGAGATAGAAACTTTTTCAAGAACTTTAATTAATTAGTTTTTATCACACGGTCCGCACCTGAAATTCCGATTGGTGACAATCGAGAATATGGTGAAGGTATAGTCTTACCCCATTAGTAATAGTGGAAGGTCGAGGTCCCAAGGGTTTGTCTGTTCGCCAATTAAAGCGGTACGCGAGCTGGGTTCAGACCGTCGATTATGGCGGCTCCTCACTGCGAAGTGAGGATGTTCAAAACCGACTCATATCGGTGAAGTCCTTACACACTTTCAACCTGTCGTGTGTTAGGATAATACCGAGGGAAGTTGTTTTCCTGCATGGTATGAAGCAAGAATTGTTCAGTTCATCATACATGCTCAAGTAGTTCGTAATTACTTGATACAACAGGGAAAATTAACCCCGTAGAGACTTGTTTGTGTAACGAACAAACAGAGTGTCATTCACCAATGTGAATGATGCTAACACGTCGGTCATCCCGCACCAACAAGGTGCAGGATGGTGGTATAGTCCATGCCCCTAGTAATAGGGAGATTTACATGCGTGAGACAGGTCGGCCTCTATCCGCCGTCAGCGTTAGATGATTGAAGGAATTTGCCCATAGTACGAGAGGACCTGGGTGAGGAAATCCCTAGTGTGTCTGTTGTTGCTATCAAGCGCAGTGCAGAGTAGCTACATTTCTCCGGGATAACTGCTGAAAGCATCTAAGCAGGAAGCCCCCCCTAAGATTAATCATCTCCATTAGACCCGTGGGAGAACACCACGTTGATAGGCAGCAAGTGCAAGTCTGGTAACAGATTAGCTTAGCTGTACTAAGCGTCAACTGAACATACGAAATGAATTGATTTTCATATTTGTATGCTGAACGCTTCCAAAACGTGCAGCACTTTATGACAAATGAACTTTAACGAGTTCTGATCTTCTCTTCACCTTTTAAAGAACAATAACCTAAACTGATTAGAGCGCTTTGTTCTGGTCTCTGGAGCGAGGTGGAACCAACTCTTCCCTTCCCGAACAGAGTCTTGAAACGCCTCAGCGCTGACAATACTATCCGGGCAACTGGACGGGACGATAGGTCGAGGCCAGAACAAAGCGCTCTTTTTTGTGGCTTGAAGTGGGTAATTGGCACCTGAAAGTGCTAAAAGCCTTGGGTGGGAATTACCTGCGCGGTAATTCGCTAGCGTAAGAACAGTTATTAACTCGCCTGTATTATTGGAAAAGATAGTTTACTTCACTTCATTTGCGTATTGCTTGGAAACCCAGAAACTCCACAGCCCGGAGATGATAAAGAACAGTCCCCCAAAGACCAGCGCCATGGTGGTGCCAACCGAACCAGATTTTGGCAAGCCTCCAGAAGTGGCAATGGGCGATGTCCTACCTGAATCAGTTGAAGAACTGGTATCTAAGCCAGAGGTGCTGGAGCTGGATGAGGCAGTGCCATCGATCGGATACGGGTTACTAGATCCATATGGCGTGGCGGTTGGGGTAGGTGTTGGAGTTGGCGTGCTGGCTTGGGCAAGAGTTGCAGTTGAGCTTTGAGGTTCAACATAAAAAGTAATTGGATCTGGTGACACTGTTTGGCCGGTTGATGGATCAATGTAGCTGTAAGTAACTGTATGCTGGCCTGGTTCAAGCTGTTTTTTTAAATCTTCTAAATCGAGTGAAAAAGTCCCATCGGCATTGGCAACTAGCTGCATAGTAATGGCGCTCTCCGAGTGAATTTCAATTGAAACCGTCACATTTGGCAGCGCCTCACCAGTGATGACCGGCTGAGTCGTAGTAACCGTGGCTGGAGCCGAGGCATCATTGTCTTCGGTCAGATCAAGCACTAGTTTTTCTTCAACATCTGACGTCATCGCCGAGTCACTGGCTACAGGCGAAGCTGAAGGCGATACCGTCACATCCGCCTGAGCCACCTCACTTTGAGTTTCGACTGTTTGTTTGGTAGATTCTGCGGTTGGCTCAGCGGTTGCAGTTTCCACAATTGTAGTCTGGCCGTAACTAATTGTGGGCACTGCAGTTTCGTACTGTCCAGCGGTTAGAGAACCCTTGGCCGTTTGACTGATTAGTGGTCCCTGAACAAAGAGCTGCAAGTTAGTGTCGTCAGTAATTTGAGCGTAGCTCGCTCCATCGGCTGTGCGAGCATTAGAAAGCGGCACCGCCCAACCACCCGAGTTTTTGACCAACGAAGACATTTCACCAGCTCCATCAATTGCGACATAAACGATTGCACCTTCTGCCGGTGCCCCAGATTCGGTGGTGACTGAGCCATAAATTGTTCGAGCAGCCGGAGGACTGCCGGTTTTCCGGGCAGTAATGAGCTTAAATGGGGTGCCAGTATTATCAAACAAAGCCCCGTTGCCAGTGCCAAGTACATAGTAATAAGTTGTATTTGGTTGCAGACCTCTAACCGTAACGTGGTGGAGGGTGTATTCACTGATCGAACCAGTCAGGCTGTCGCGATCATCGGTTGCTGTTTGTTTAAGCGCATTTTCTTCTGTTCCGTACTTTACCAAACCAGCAATTGCCGCCTGAGTTAAAAACGAAACTGTAAAACCCTCATGAGTTAGGTTGGTGATTCTGACCTGATTGGGTGTCGTCTCAGGTGTGGCGCGCGGGCTAAAAACTCCCAGACCTTGCCGAAAGAACACCGTTCCCAAGACCAGAGCAATCACTAAAATGACTAAACCAGCGATAGTCGGAATTCGTTTGTTACCCAATTTTCCTAGCGAAGGCATTGCTATCTTCATGATTTTGTACACACACAACAAGCACTTAGTTCAGCGCTAGTACTTACTGTAGAGAAAATAGTGACTGGCTGCAATGCGAAAAATAAGCGAAATATATTGATCAATCAACATCATAGCTATTCAGACTAAACGATCAGTCAATCTTGAGCTTGTTGACGGCAGTTCTTATGGGGTAGTTGGCTCGGTTCACAACTCGACTATTCGTTGGGTTTGAGTGGTTGAGTCAGTTTGAATCACAAAAATTGGGAAGCTTGCTAAATCTTGGTCTGAAATGGCTTGTTTGCTTTCCAGGGTGTCCAAGGCTTCGACCGACAAAGTTGGAGTGAGTGGCTTCGCCAGTTTTTTAATGTCAGGGCTGATTTTTGAGGAAGTTTGTGAAGAAAAAAGGCTAACAATAATCCAAAAAATCATGCTGATAAAAAGCAAGACCAAAATTGTCAAAATCTGTTGATTTGCCTTCAGGTGATTCATCTCTTTCGAGAAGGTTCGTTTGGCTTCAACACTGGGAGTCATAATCACTTTTGTCATGATGGTACTCCAAAATAAGGCATGTTAAGGGTGATAGTGGCTCGTAACTTTCTGTCGCCTCGGTTTTCTTCGATCGAGAAACTCACCGTGTCAACCACAAAGCTTCTGCGCATATTTCTCAGCGACTCCACATACGATCTGATAGCAAGGTAATCGCCAACCACGGTCACATTGACTGGTAAAGCCACACGCTGCAGTTTGTCAGAGCTGACATCAGCCGTTGTTTCGTCTGGGATAGTTGCCATTGATAGTGACTCAATAGTAACCTGATCATCGGTTGCCAATTTTTCTAAAGTTTTGAGTGATTTGATTAATTGAGGCTGGGAAGGAATGGCTTCATCAAGCAATCCCAGTCGCGATTGATATGTCAAGTAGACGCCTTGGGCTGTTCCCAAAGCGACAACTTTTTTTTCCAGTTGCTGATTGAGTTCTTTTTTATCATCTATTTCTTTGATTAAATCAGACATGGTTGTCAAAGTTGGTTTGATGGCAAATAACCCAAGAAAAATTACCAAGCCAAGCGACAAGAGTAACTCAAACGAAACAATCGCAATTGGTTTGGCGTAAAAATCCCCCAGCGAAAATGCTAGCTCTTTACGTTGCTTTGTTTCCATTATCTTTCTCACTCCTCTTTGCTTATAAGCCCTGTGTTCGATCGAGTACATTAACTTTTTCTTGGCCAGTACTCTTCACTGATTTGACATCTTTAATTTTAGTGTCGGCGACAATTGTAAACAAGAGGCCTGGACTGCCGTCATCAGGTGATTCTACTTTGCTGACTCTGACGTTTTGGAAACGAGGCGAAAGCTGCAGATTATTTACCAGTAAATTAAAAGAGGTTTGTGACAGCGTCCGGCCAACAATCGAGACAGAATCAGTTCTGATCGAGAGCTGGGTCAGCGTTACATCTAGGGGAGTAACTTCGCTTAGGCGTTCAAAAACATCAACAATATTTACATCTTGTTCAATTTGCTGAACGTTCTCAATTTTTGCTTGAGCCAATCTAAAGTTGCCTTCAAGATCACCATAACTTTCGATCGTGCTCTGATTTTTGACAATCTCAGAGTTAAGATTAGTAATTTGCCGATCCAAGGTAAAGCGGGCAGCAAAACTAATAATCACAATCAACTCGGTAAAAATGATGATGTAGCGACCCGCCGACAGTGCCCACTGCAACGTCCGACCCAAGGTAGTATGAAAAAACGGATCCTTTGGAACTAAGTTGATGGTAATTGGGGCAGGTTTTTTTGACATGAAACACCAAAACAGCTCGCTGTTTCTTACTTTAAGAATAACAGACAATCACTCAAGTTTCATCTATCAACAGCAATTGACTGTTTTTATTTCTGATGCTTGGCGTCTACTCTAATTTAGCTGCGCAATCAAATGCCACTGTCTTCTATGGTGGTGTCAACTACCACCTCTGGAGTTTGAGCCAGACTTTTAGATTTTTGTCTAAATTTGCTTAAGAATTTAGTAAAAATTTGCAGTTCTTTAATGTCAAATAAAGCAGCAAAGTACAGATATACAAGCATGCCAATGGTGCCAGTGGTGATTGTCAGGCCTATTAACTCAATCGTCCGGGTAGTGTTAAAAACCAGGCCGTCTAAGATTCGATACGGCAAATACAAAAAGACGGCCATTAAGAAACTGGCCACGATCATTTTAGTTTGAGGAATCCAAAAATCTCTATTGATCAATCCTTTTACTTTATTATTCAATAAGAACAAAAATAGGCCAAACTCAACAAAAGCGGTGACGCTGGTAGCAATCGCTAGACCAACAATCCCAAACGGGGTGAAAAAAACTAAATAACCACCAATAATACAGTACAGAATAAAGTCAATCGCCGTAATGACAAACGGCGTAACGGTGTCTTTGAGGGCATAAAAGGCTCGAATTAAAAGCTGAACCAGCGCTTGGGCGGCGACAGAAATTGTCATGATCGCCACCAACCAACTGGTGTTTAGGGTTGCTTCCCAGGGAAAACCATCGGCACCGTAGGCAAACCGGACAACTGGCAGTCTCAAGATTAAGAGCAGCACTGACGCCGGCAAAGCCAAAAAAGAAATTTGATTCAGCGATTGCAATACTAATGATCTGAAGTGTTGTGATTCAGAATGATGGGATTCTTCTGACAAAAACGGTAACGCCGCTTGGCTTAGCGGTGTGCCAGTAAACCGAATGGGCAAAATCATCAAGTTTGAGGCCAAGTACATCATCGAAAAACTTAAGTTTCCAAGCGAAGTGGTGAAAAAACCAAGGGCTAATTTGCGCATTTCTCCGGCGCCTAAAGCCATAAAGCGAGCCGGCATCAACCTAAAAAACTCTTTAATGCCGTCATGTCTCAGATCAAAGGTAAACGCGTAGCGAAAACCCATTTTTAACACTAAGGGCAGTTGAATCCCCATGTGTAAAAAAGCCCCAATTACCACACCAATACCCGCCGCATAAATGCCATATTGTTGGGCAAATAAATACGCCCCAATCATGATACCGACGTTGTACATAATCGAACCCAGGGCGGGGATGACAAACCGGTGATACGACTGAAGAATGCCGGTCCAGAAGTTAGAAATAGCAAAGAAAAATTGCGACAAGAGCATCACACGGGTCAAGTTGGTAATAATTTCAATTTGCTCAGGGGTGATTTTGTCACCGGTTCGCAACAAGGTAATTTGTTTGGCAAAAATAAAGACAACGACGCCAATGCAGATAAAAACCAGTAATAAGAGGTTCATCATGATTGAACTCATTTTGAAAGCGGCTTGCTCATCAGTCTTTCTTCTTGAGGTGAAAATGGGGATGAAGGCCGCGCTTAGCGCACCCAAAATAATCAATTGGAACATCATGTCGGGAATCTGAAAAGCAATCCAAAATGCTTCAAGATCCGGCCCAAAGCCAAACTGAGCAATCAGCAGCCGTTTGACTAATACTCCAGACAGAGCCGAAATAATGGTGGCGATGGTAATAATGCTGGCGGCTGACAAAATTGACTCTTGCTTGTTTTCGAGCCATCTCATGTTGAGGTTGTCAGTGAAAAGTTTGGAAAGTGGAAGCCCGGCAATCATACTTAGATTCTAGCAGAAGCGGAGATATTTTAGAGTGTAGAATATTCTTTTTTATTGGTTCGTAGCCTTTTTGTCCAGGTAAAGAAAAAATAAGCTCCAATCAGAAGATACGTTGCTAGCGATATACCGGCGCCAAAACTGCGCCAAAAAGTTGGAAAATAGATAACTTCAATCTGTTGGGTTTGATCAACTGCCGGTAGATCTATTTCAATAATTCCTGTCACATCACGTTTTTCTGTTGGGAGAAGATCTTCTTTAGTCAAGACTTTATATGACAACGGTTCTCCATTTGAGAAAACTCTGATTCCAGGGAAATACAGCTGATTAAGCCGGATTTTTGCAAAGTTGCCTTGAGAGATTACTTCAAAGATGGTTTTGCTTGAATTAGAAGTGGTTTTTCCAACAATGGCTGAACCTTCAGCAAGATAAACTTTCTCAGCCGCTTGATACTCTTTTTCGGCTGTTGTATCTCTCCCAATTGGGGTATATTCGTGTGAAAAAGTGGTATCGCTATCAAAGGCTAGCAGTTCTTGATCGGTAAAATGTAGAAAAACACCCGGTCTTAAGTAATACAAACTGAAACCAAATATCAGGCAAAAGAGCACCGACATTTTTATCCAAGAGGGCTTGAAGTAGTCAATGGCAAAAGCGCCGATAAAAGTAGAACACAATATGCTGAGATTGAGCAAGCGCCAAGGAAATTGCTGCCGATGAAAAATAGTGATTTTTTGGTATAAAAGGGTAGTGACCGGTGACTGTAATTGAAGAAAAATTGTCAACAACAACAGAATAAATACAAAGAGCAAAAGTTGGCTGTAACGACTAAATTTAACATTTTTGACTTTTTGATATAGCAACAAAAATAGGGTTAGTGCTCCAAACAGCCAATGAAAAACTCCCAACTGGAACGACATGCCATCTTGGGTGGTTCCAGGCATTGAAAAACCTAAGCCCCACCCTGGATCAAATAACTGCCAAAATGCTGAAAAATGTTCTTGAGGATTGAAGGCATCAGCTAAAAATAGTTTGACATACGATACTTCAAACAAAATCGGTAGATACATGAAAGCAGCTAAGCTTAAGCTTAAGAGAAGAACGCCAAGAATTATTGCTATAAATGTTAATCGTTTTTGAAAAAAGAAAACTGCCGTCAACAATCCCAAAACTAAACAGAGTTGAATTGCGAATAAAGTGTGAGCCAATAAGATCAGGCTCAGCATGATTGCCGCTAAGAAAAAATGTTTTGAAAGTTTTTTTGCTTTTAAGGATTGAATTAAAAAATATAGAAACAACGGCGTGAGTGAAAGGGCGGCAAATTCGGGGAAAGCCCCTCTCACGAATATCTGGGCAATTCGATAAGGACTAAAAAAAAGAATGATGGTAGCTAGAAATGCTGTCCGAGTCTTGAAATATAGTCGCAACCATTTGAGCGACCCCCAAAAGAATACTATGTTAAAAATAATGATTGTTATTTTTAAACTCAAGAATGTTGAAAAATTTACGAATTTAAACAAACTGGCCAAGATATATAACAGAGGTGGAACATAGTTGAATAAAGGTGAACCAAAACCCTGGTTCATATATCCGTCCCAAAAAGGCAAAAATTGACCTTCTTGTAGCAGGCGAAAATAATGAGCGGTTCGAATTAAATGGTGTACGGCATCATGAGACATCGGGAAGCCGACTCTAAAAAGATTAAAATGAAATATCAGAAAGCCTGCTAGAACGATCAAACCATAAAAAATAGCGTCAGCATGTAGGGTAAAATATTTTTTCATTTCTCGTTTTAACTATGACAGATTGCCGGGAATTATTAACTATAACTCTCAACGGGGTCGATAAACTTGTAGAGATAAGTCTGCTAAACTCTGAAATAAAATTGCAAAATAAAATTGGCATTTGAAAAATTGCCGATTCTTGGCTATAATCACCCTCCTGTACAGAAAGTTGATATGCCTATTTTGAAAAATGCTAAGAAAGCTCTTCGCAGCAGTAAGCGCAAAGCGATGGTGAATATTCGCGTTCGTTCTCGGATGAAGTCCGCCGTTGATGCCGTTAAGGTTGCTGCAACTCAAGAGAACATTTCTGAAGCTTTCAGCCGAATTGACAAAGCGGTCAAGAAAAATTTAATCCACAAAAACAAAGCCGCTCACTTAAAGTCGCAACTTTCCAAAAAACTTGGGACAAAGTAAATCCCCCAATTTAGTTTCCAGAGATACCTCAGCCGTTCTGCTGATATAATGATTTACTATGTTTTCTCAAGAGAAAATCAGAAATTTTTGCATTATTGCTCATATCGATCACGGTAAAACAACCTTGACCGACCGTTTTTTACGCCTCACCCAAACCGTGACCGAACGGGAGTTTACAGACCGAGTAATGGACAGCAATCCAATTGAGCGTGAGCGGGGGATTACGATTAAGCTGGCGCCGGTGAGAATGCAGTACCAAGCCATTAATGGCAGCCACTACATCTTAAATCTAATTGATACACCAGGTCATGTTGATTTTGGCTACGAAGTTAGTCGCTCACTAGCCTCTTGTGAAGGCGCGCTGTTGGTGGTTGATGCGACTCAAGGCATTCAGGCACAGACGCTGTCTACCTATCAAAAGGCCAAAAATCTTGGCTTGACTATTATTCCGGTGATTAACAAAATTGACTTACCTTCGGCCGATGTTGATAAAACGGTACTTGAACTGATGGAGGTTTGTCACTTTTCTGAGTCTGAGCTCATTCAGGTTTCAGCCAAAACTGGCCAGAATATCCAAGCCGTGCTAGAAGCGGTGGTACAAAAAGTTTCGGCTCCAGCTGGCCTACCAGAAGCACCACTGAGAGCGCTCTTAATTACTTCGCTATTTGATACTCATCGAGGGGCGGTGGCTTTGGTGCGGGTGATTGATGGTCAGCTTAAAAAGCATGACAAACTACAATTTTATGCCGCCACTACCCAATTTTTAGCCAGTGAAGTGGGCGTGTATACGCCGTTAATGGCCAATACCGCTGCTTTAATGACTGGTGAAGTTGGGTTTGTGGTCACCGGTTTGAAAGATGCCCGAACTCTCAAGGTTGGCGACACAATTGTGAAAGCGCTTGAGGCTGAGCTAGTCAAACCCTTACCTGGATTTAAAGAGCCGCAGCCTTTGGTGTACCTGGAACTGTATCCAGTCGATCAAGCTGATTTTCCTGACTTACAAGACTCAATGTCCAAGTTGTTACTCAGAGATGCAGCAATTCAGTATTCAGGGACGTATTCCCAGGCTTTGGGCAGCGGACTGCGAGTGGGTTTTCTGGGAATTTTGCACGCTGAAATTGTGCTTGAGCGCTTGCAGCGGGAGTTTGATCTAGAACTGATTGCCACCGCGCCATCAGTCGTTTACCAAGTTACTAAGAATAATGGTGAAGTGATTGAAGTTAACACCCCGGCGGCGATGCCTGATCCATCTGAAGTGAGAGAAGTAAAGGAGCCAATTGCCACCGTTCTCATTTTTTCGCCAGAAAAATATACCAGCGCTTTATTGCAGTTATGTCAAGAACGTCGAGGGGAGTTGCAGACCACTGAAGTGATTAGCAGCACTGTCAAGTTGACCTGTCTGATGCCGTTAGCCGAGTTGATTACCGATTTTCATGACACCGTCAAATCTCTTTCTTCTGGTTTTGCTTCGGTTGAGTACAGCGTCACTGGCAGTCAGCCGGTGGAGGCGGTGACGGTGACGATTTTATTGAATCACG
>PFDH01000027.1:0-12005 GCA_002772705.1 Candidatus Pacebacteria bacterium CG10_big_fil_rev_8_21_14_0_10_44_11
GAAAATACAAATGTAATAATTTCTGCCGGTCAAATGAGGGAGTGCGATTATTACGTAGAGCTTGCTACAGATCTAGGGGAAAAACCTAGTACTGAAAGTGGAATGTTATACAAAACACTTAGTTCTCCCAAAGATAGTGGTTCATATTATTACCTGATCAAAGATGAATTGTGTGAAATAGATTCTGCCCCTACCATTGTAAGGTTAAAAAAACTTGATGATTTATATTTAGAAAAACAGAATAATCAAGATTTTTGCAGTACTTGGGTTAAGCAAGAATACAAGCTAACCCAATAAAGTTCTTGATTCTGTGTGACATCGCCCTCGGAACTGGGTATACTGAATAGATGGAGTTATTTTTGGACTCAGCTGATCCACAACAAGTCAAAACTGCCTGGGACTGGGGAGTGATTCAAGGCGTGACTACCAATCCTAGTTTGCTAGCTTCAGTTGGGAAACCATACATAGAAGTGGTTAATGAGCTGATTCAAATTGTTGATGGGTCAATTTCGCTAGAAGTGATTGCGACTGATTTTGAAACAATGCTGCAACAGGCCAGAACTTTGGCAGCCCTGAGTAGGAAAATTGTGGTCAAAATTCCCTGTACGACGGATGGCCTAAAAGTTGTCAAAATTCTTTCGGCTCAAAAAATTAAGACCAATGTAACGTTAGTTTTTAGTTTGTCGCAGGCTATCTTGGCAGCCAAAGCTGGTGCTACCTATGCTTCTGTTTTTGTGGGTCGATTAGAAGATATGGCAGAGCATTCGGGTGATGAGTTGGTTTCACAAGTGAGAACGGCCTATGATGATTCGCTGATCCCCACAAAATTGGTAGCGGCCAGCATCAGAAATGAAAACCACTTTGAACAGTCAATCTTAACTGGGGCTGACATTGTGACCGCGCCGTTCCCAATCGTTGAAAAATTGGTTCGCCATCAGCTGACCGATGCTGGTCTCCAACGCTTTTTGGATGACTGGGCACGATCGGGTTTAGAGTTTCCTGGTTAAGGAAAATTTTTTACCCTAAAAGGCTTTGTTGTAGAATAGCCGCTAGATAGTTGTTGAGTCGGCAATTATCAACACATGGCAAACATTAAAACTTTATCTCCAGAAACTGTCGCCGCAATAGCAACCGGACAGGTGATTGAGCGCCCCTCATCAGTAGTTAAAGAATTGGTTGAAAATGCTTTGGATGCGGGCGCAACTCAGATTACGATCAAGTTAGTTGATGGCGGCCGGCAAGAAATAAATATCATTGATAATGGTCTGGGCATGAGCAAGGAAGAGCTGCTATTGTCGGTTCAGGCCTATACCACCAGCAAAATTGCCAGACTTGATGATCTTAAGCAGCTCAAATTCTATGGCTTTCGAGGGGAAGCACTAGCCAGCATTGCCTTAGTTTCTCAGCTTCAAATTCAATCAAAGCAAGCGGTAAACACATTTGGTCACTATCTCCAGATAAAACATGGCAATTTGATTGATGAGCATTCGGTTGGAATGATTGCTGGGACCAAAGTCAGCGTCACTGAGTTGTTTAGGTTTCAACCGGCTAGAAAGAAGTTTTTAAAATCAGCAACAACTGAGCTCCAGCAAATTTATAAAGTGATTTTACCCCTGATTTTAATCAATCTTCAGGTCAGTTTTAGAGTTGAGCACAACAATTCAGTCGTAATTGACTGCCCGCTTGGCCAAACATTTTTGGAACGAGTGTTGATTTTGCTTGACCAAGAGTATCACTCAAAACTATTACCGGTTCAGCTGTCCCAAGCTGGGTACAGGCTTACTGGTTTTATTGGTGTCCCTCAAATCGCATCGCCTGCCAATTCGAGACAATTTTTGTGGGTCAACACCAGACCGGTTTTCCACGATTTAATCAGCAGAACCATTAAGTTGCTGTACGGCACCTTGCTTGAGCCAAAAGCCACCCCAGTTTATTTTTTGCAGTTGGTGGTGCCTCCAGAAGCAATTGATGTCAACATTTATCCTCAAAAAACTTCAGTTTCGTTTCTAGAAGAGGAAATAGTGGTCAACCTTATTTCTGCTGCGGTTACCAATACTTTGACTGAATCTGGTTTGATCCATCGCCTGATTGACCAAGCCGAAAGGACTGAGTTATTGGTTAAAGACTCTGACGTAGACAAGGTGAGTGGTCAGCTGAAACAAATCACTAAGCTATGGACCATGAAGAATCTGCAGCTGAGTTCGACAATGAAACTTTTTCAACTTCATAAATTGTATTTAGTTTTAGAGGTTCCAGAGGGAGTGTTGCTGATCGATCAGCACTCGGCTCATGAGCGGGTGTTGTATGAACAATTTTTAGCTGCCTCTCAACAACATGTCCAGCTTCATCAGCTCAAGTTGAGTGTAGCCCAAAAACTTAATCTTGTTCCGTACCAGGCCATCGGTCAACGAACACAAAAATTATTGGCTAGTTTGGGTATTAGCTTAGAAGAAATAGATCGTGAACACTTTGTTTCCAAAATCCCGGTAATCCTGCAACACCGAAACTATCAAGAATACATCAAAGAAGTGATTGAGCAAGCTGAACAACTATCGCCCGACGAGTTTGAGCGTTCAACTCAAAAAATAATTGCTTTCTTGGCCTGCCGATCGGCAATCAAGGCTGGTGAGCCACTGACGGCTGAGGAACAAAAAAATCTAGTCGAAAAGCTACTTAAGACCAAGTCAAACTATACCTGTCAGCACGGCCGACCCGTCTTCATGTATGCTTCGTTAGCAGATTTGGCTAGAATCTTTAAACGGACCGGTTTTTAATTCTTCTATCAGTCCTGATTCAGAAAATGAAAAATAACTAGTATTGGTGACGATTAAATGATCCAGCAGTTGGAAACCGATTAGCTCGCCGGTAGCTATCAGCTTAAAGGTGGTTTGGTAATCGGCTTTACTTGGGAAACACTTGCCCGAAGGGTGATTGTGGATGACAATCAAAAATTTAGTTTCTTTGGTGATCAACTTAGTTAATAACTGTCGGGGATCAATGACTATTTCAGTTTGTTTATTCGAGGTAACTGACAACTGACTAAGCAGATGTAATTGGTCGTCTAGGGCAAAAAAGACACCGTGTTCGGCCGCTAACTTTGAAAATAATTTTAGGTATGAGTTAAGTTGGGGGACTGTATGACAAACAATTGGCTGATCCATGCCCAGATCGTACTAACCAATTCTTGCAACAAGCTTGCGCCGGCTGATCCTAATTTGTCAGCTGGTCCTACTGTGCCCGCAGAAATTAAACCAAGTAGATAATGCTTGTCATGAGTAGGATACTGACTAATTGGTAGCTGGTGTTAATAGCCAACAAGTGAGGCAAAAATTTCTTGCCGCTAAAGATAGCATCGGTAAACTGGGTGACGCCGATAAAGCCCAGCCAAAGTAAGCCGCTGACTAATAAGGCATCCTCAAAGGTTGGAATATAGGCCATTTTTAAGACTACGGTAATAGCTGCCGCCTGAATAATGGCGCCAATAAAAGAGTATGAATAGAGGACACCCATCTTTTTTTGAGCCTCTTTGAGCGATTTTTCTGATAGGCTCATCAATCGCATCCAGGGCTTACCCAAGACATAGGGTGAATACCAAGCAAAGCCAAGTGCCATGCTGGCGACGGCGGCTAACAAAACGGCAAGAAAATTAACGGCGGGAAATATCACAGCTACTCCTTTGGCATAGTATTGCTCTTAGTATACCGTACATTTTAACATTGGTGTTAGTCAGCGTTTATTGGCTTCGTCCAGCCAGTTTTTGAGCGAGTTATAAATTGGCAAAGCCAGTTTTAGAGAGGTTTCGAGCGTTTCGGTCGGGACTTTACCACCTGAAGAAGTAATGAGGTTTTTGACTTCTCTGAGTTGTTCGATCGCGTCACAGGCCTCTGGGGTGAGAAATTCTTCGTCCTCTAAGTAATTCAGTACCTGTTCGGGGGTCAGTTGAGCAGTTTGCTCAGTACTGCGCTTGATTGAACGAACAATGACTCGCAGCATTCGTTCTAAGTCAAACGAAACCGACAAAAAATTATCTTTCAAATTATCCATTTGGTCGGGTGTGTCTTCTTTGAACGCTTTTTTAACTTTATAAATTGAGGGTGTATCTTTGGCATCTTCACTAATAACTGGTGAACCAACTAACTTTTTCAGTTGCTCCTCTTTTTTCTTGCCAGACAGTCCCCAAAAATTAAATTCTTTGAGATCAGAAAATAGAGCCAAGAGCAACAACATTAGGGCAATGGCCACGGTGTTATTAGTAATGGCAATGCCAAAGTTATCAAAAACCGAAAGCAGTAAGATTCCCACTAAAGTGAGAAAAACGAGATACTTCATAGTGGAAGCTTTAGACTTGTCGCTTATTCCGCGACTAGTCTTTGTCTTATTTGGGGGTATTCTATACACAGTTGATTCAAATGAAAATAACCAATCTGCTATGCTATCGGTATGTCTGAGAATCTGATTATTAGGTTACTAACTTTGGCCTTCTTTTTAGGGCTCAATGTGGTTTTAGGTTCTTATTTTTTGTTGACCGTTAAAGGTCAGTCGGTTCTGCCCACTCAGGTAAGAGAAACTTTATCATCATATGGGGTCTTGCCAAATCTTGACGCCAAGTTACCGCTTGGCTATGCCCCTGATTATTCATTAAGAATTGACTTGACTTCGGACGCAATTATTGAAGTCGTTAACGTTGAAAGAAAGACAAACAAACTGTCCCAGTTAGAGGTTTCCGATCAATTACATCAAGCGGCTGAACTGATTTTAGCAGAAGCCAAGAATAATCAAGCTACTGTTACCCAAGAAGCAAGCAACACCTTTTTGGCTGGGGCACTCAAAAAAGTTGGTTACAGTTACAGCAGCACCTATCAGTCAGTGGTGATTGGGCCGGTGACAACAGCCTCGCTATTGGACTATTGGTTGCAACATCAGCAACAAGAAAGTATCTTTGCCGATGAGGTTTCCCAAATTGGGGTCGCTACCACGGTCAAGACAGATCAAGGTGAATTTATTGGTATCACTGTCGTGCTTTTAGCCAAACCACGAGAAACAACAACTGCTGTTTCTGTGGCTAAAGTAGAAACTAAATCGGCCCTGCCAATCATTGCTGACCAAGAGGTGATTGACGCTTTAAATAATTACCGACAGGTACACGGGGTGGGCGTGCTGACTGTCCATTCAGCTCTGTGCGCCTACGCCGAAAAACGAGTTCAAGATTTGGTTGCCTATGGCGGCTTGGACAATCACCAAGGCTTTCAGGCTGATTTTGCTGACCCCAAGAATCTACCAGAACAACTCAAAGATTATCCTGGCAGTAAAATTGGCGAGAACCTGGCTCATCAATTTTGTAAAAATATGACCACTGGCGACTCATTTGTAGCAGAGACAGGTACGGCAATTATTGAATGGTGTTTTGACTCTTCAACCAAAGGGCACCGGGAGGCTCAGTTAAGCAGTGATTACCACAATGTTTGTGTCAGACACGCCGACGGCATGTATGTAGTCGAGTTTGGTGAATAGTGCCCGCTTTCACGAATTTAATTTGAGGGAAAAAGTTCAGTGATTAATTCTTGCAGTTCTCGGGCTAATTCTGGCTGTGAGCGGGCGACCATCAGATTAGCTTTGAGCCAGCCTAAAACATAGCCGCCATCAAGATATTCGCCGGCTGGGGTATGAATTACAACTGGCGCCTGTTGGGCAAGTTGGGTGATGCTATCAGTAATATACAGTTCTCCCGATCCGGGATTGACGGTCTGCTTTTCAATAATCTCAAAAATAGCGGGAGTGAAAATATATTTGCTAATGTTTGCAAGATTTGAAGGGGCTGAGCCTGGCGCTGGCTTCTCAACTAAACCGGATAAATAGGTAAAATGATTTTTTTCTTTGATTTTGGCAATCCCGTACTTGTGTAAGATAGATTTTGGCCGCTCAATACAGGTGGCTAGTCCAGCTGCATTAGATTGAGTAAAAGTTTCGATCATCCGTTTGGTTTCTGAGCTACCGTCAGCGTTAAAAATAAAATCATCACCCATAAAAACCAGAAACGCTTCTTCATCTTTCAGCTGTTCTTTGGCTAATTTAACTGGGGTCGCGGTGCCATACGTCTCGCTATCGTCTTGTTTAATAAAAGTGTAGTTAGCTTGGGTATGCAGATGACTGACAGACTCATATTGGTCGAGTTTATTCATTCGCTTTAAGTATTCATACAGCCTTTTGTTTTCACGGTAGAAGTGAACAAGCTGGGAATTATGTTCAGAAATGATAAAAATAATATCGGTAATGCCGGCTTTAATACAGTCCTCAACTACATAATCAACCAACGGCCGATTCAAAATCGGCAGCATTTCCTTTTGAATCGTTTTGGTGATCGGCAAAAAGCGAGTACCAAATCCAGCAGAAGTAATCACGGCTTTAGAAATTTTCATGGTGGCAAGTATACCTTTACTATACACAAATAGCGACCTGAAAATTGTATCACTTAGCCAGATTGTTTGATATACTGCGTCATGGTTCAAACTGATACGGTTCGCTTCACCAAAAAATCTGTTACCTGTTTTTTACATTGTGGGGATGATTATTTATTTATTCATCGAACCAAAAAAGGTAATGACACCGATGCTGGAAAACTCAACGGCATTGGCGGCAAATTGGAGTACGGAGAAAATTATCTAGCCTGTGCAGTCAGGGAAATCAAGGAGGAGACGGGCTATGTTGTTGCTGCTGCCGAGTGCCAGTTGGTTGGTTTGGTCAATATGGTTGGTGGGTATCAGGACGACTGGGTGATGGCGTTTTTTACTGCTGAGGTTGCTTCCAAAATAATTCCACTAGGCAACGAGAACGGTGAGGGGCAGTTGATGTGGATTAACAAGAGAGACGTCTTGAAAACGAAGTATGAGTTAGTTGATGATTTGCATTATTGTTGGGACGATATTTGTAACTCGCAGCAAACATTTTTTGTTGGTGCAGTTGTAGATAAAAGTGAGAAGATCAAAAAGTGGAGTATTGTAAAGCAGAAAAAATAATGGCAAGCTAAAGCGAAATCATGTTGAATCTACTAAAACAAATCCTTACTTCTTCTTCAACCAAGTACATTCTCTTCCTCTATATACTTACTGTCACTATCCGGATTGCTGGGACTGATGGGGGCAATTTTCCCTATTGGTTTGACTTAGGCAGAGACGCAATTTTAAGCCGAGAGATTTTAGAAAATGGTGATTTAAAAATTCAAGGACCTTCTGCAAGTGGAACTAACGACACCGTTTTTCATGGGGTCTTGTACTACTACCTAATTGGCCCTCTTTATACCTTATTTGCTGGGGATCCCAGAACAGTAATGATTGGATTGGTTGTTTTCTCATCGCTAGCAGTGATTCCTGTTTTTATATTGACAAAAGAGCTGACAGGAAAAAAAGCAGTGGCAATTGTTGCGGGGATACTATATGCCTTTTCTTTAGAAACGTACCGAAGTGGAACTTGGATGTCCAACCCAATTCTGGCTGCCGTTTCACTACCGACATTTTTTTTGTTCTATTGGCTGGTATTTTTTAAGAGTCAAAGAAAATTATTGCCGTTGTTATTCTTGTGTCTAGGAATAACACACCAATCTGTTGTTCTTTTTGTACCCTGGTGGGGATTAGTAGCAACCGGTTTTTGGTTAGAACATACCTATAATCTTAAATCATGGTCTAGTAAACTCATTGCAACCAGTTTTGTTGTCTACTTCGTCATTATAGCAAGCATGATTTTGGTGCAGACAAGAATGATGATAGCTGGATTATTTTCTCTGAACTCTGTATTTGAGTATGCGTCATGGTCAAGCACAAATACTAACACTGTGGTTTTTGGAACTTTGAGTCTATTTTTAGATAAGATTACGCAAAGTATAATCCCGGCGTTTCCCATACTGGGGGTATTTGTTGCTATATACCTTTTTGTTATCCTTAAAAAAATTGGCGACAAAAAACAACTTATTTTTATACTGCTTTTTTTAACATCTCCCTTGTGGTTGCTCAGCGTTCACTATCGAAACATGTATCACAGCTTTTTAACAATTGAGGTGATAATAATCATCAGTTTAGCTTGGGTGATAGTGAATCTTTGGCAAAGAAGAACCACTAAATTTTTTGCTGCTGGATTGTTGGTATTGTTTCTTCTGACAAATGTTCGTGGCTATTACTTGGAATCAGCTGCGGCTAAAGCTCAATATTTTGTTCCTCAAGGGGCATACTTAAAACACCAGCTCCAGGCAATTGACTACACATATCAAGTAGCCAAAGGTCAGCCTTTTTCAATTTCGTCAATTACCAATCCTTACGGCTACAATACGCTTTGGGCTTACTTGTACTCTTGGTATGGACAAAAAAAATATGGCTATGTTCCCACTTTTTATGGTCCGGATCAAACTGGCATTTTTGGCGGAAATTTATTATCTATGACTGCCAGTCCCAGCGCCACTCATTTTAGCATTTGGGAATCAAACCAGGGAATTCCCGATCATTTGTATGCTAAGTTTGATCTAGATCAAACCAAAATTGGTACCCGCTCGGCAATTACCAAATTTGGCAGTCTACGAGTTGATACCTATCAGTGAGGAGCACGGCTTGGCGTTTGTAACTGCTTGTTAGGTGAAATATTTCTAGAGCGCAAAGAAAAGCAATATCAGCAGTAAGGCATAGAGCCAGGGTACCTGTTTGACAATTCTAGTTAATGAAGCAATCGATTCTTTTATTGCTGCAGATAAGCCACCTGGAGGACTGTAAAATGTTTTGCTGGCGATAGTTTGGTGATTGGTGTCTGTATAGCCAAGTTGAAGAGTCTCTGCCGAAGAGGTACTTTGAATCACTTTTGGATTAATTGTAATCAAATAGGTTTGATCAGCAGAGTTGGCCTGGGGTGGGAAGTCAAATCGCACTGAGCCCGGACTACCAACGTTAAATCCAGAAAAATCTTGTTCAATAATTACTGTATTTTGTGGGTTGGTCAGTGTCAGGGTATAGGTATCTTGATTTATCAGTTTCTCATGGTTGAACCATAAATCTATTCTTGAAAAATTATTGTAGAGAGCTGCAACTGAGCCTGAGATTGAGTCTGTTAAAGGATCATACTCTACTCCTTCTGGACTAAGACTAGATCGGGGAGCTGGAATTAAAAAAGTCGCGGTACTGAGAGTACATATACAAATAAAAGACAAAACTATTGCTGCCAGATAGGTGACAAATTTGGAAAGCCTCCAAGAAAAAGGAAATTTTTTGAAATATAATTGATTATTGTTGACACTAATCCAACTATTTTTGAACAAAACAATTAACGAAATTGTTCCAATCCATGCAAGCCAGGTGTGGGCGAACATATTGTATTTATAGACATTAATGCCTTTTACTTGTAACAAATCCCGCAGAATTGGAATATTGCCTAGTGTCTGATTAAGTGGAACCAACAGACCAAATGATAAGTATGAGTCGCTAAATAATAAGATTATTATCAGCCATACTCCAATCACGCTCAGACTTAAAGATCCAGCAATCAAAGCTTTCTGTCTATCTAAAGTTATCATCCATAAACTCCAAAAGGGTACAACCCAAGTTAGCCACTGGGGATGAAAGTGGCTGAAACCCAGTAATACTAAACAGCTCGTCATAACTGCAAAAGATTGCCAGCCTAAACTTTGAAGCAAATTGCGGGTTGTTAACAACATTGGCTTGCTAATTATCGCGAACAAAGCCAATAACAGCAGTAAAGGCACAATGCTGATTGCATCAGAAAAGCCTAAATCAATTTGGCTAATTAAAAATCGATCGTTGATATCTGAATTTAAAACGTATTTTTGGAATTCTGGATTAGCGATAAAAGGTAATAGTGTTAGTACATAAGTGACAACCGAGCCAAAAAAGACATACAATTTTTGTTTAACCGAAAATTTTCGTTCCGAAGCAAGGAGATACAGTAGCCAAATCAATGGATACATTTTTATTGATATTGCCAATCCAAAAATAATACTCGCTCCCAATTTTGATTTTAAGAGTAACAACCAGCCAATCAGAAAAAACATGATCGCCATTACATCATTTTGACCCATAACAGGAATGCTATAAATCACAACTGGATTAAATAGCCAGAGCGCCGCCGCCATTTTTGCTTGTGTTTCAGTGGCTTGATGCTGTTTTGCCACCAAGTAAACCAGATATCCAACTAGCAAACCAAAAAGGATTAATATAAATTTAGTTGCTAAAGAATACCTAGCAATTTGAGCAACGTATCCGTCGTTCTCCGGCACAGTTTTGAGCCAGTCATAGAAGCCAACTCCTCCAATTGCTTGAGCACAAAAAAACTGAAGCTTATCCAAATAAAAATGGACTGGTGGATAGTTAAAATGACTTCCGCCAGACTCAGGATGTTGCATGCCATAGTTCCAAATATTCCAGACGGTGCCGTGGTCAAGACCAGCCCAGTACAGCACCAGTTTGTTATCAGGGTGATAGGTGATTGGAGCTAAAAAAAGATACAAAACTGCGGCGAGAAAAATTAACTTTTTCATGTTTGACTACTCAATATAAATACTAGTATAAACCCACATTTTTTGTCATAGTAAAGTATGGCACCACTAAGTTCTAAAATAACACAACTATTTTTAGAGTATAGAGTGTTGGTTCTGATTTGCTTGCTGGGGCTTGTTCTTAGGTTATATCGATTGCCCGAAATGGCAAGTTATGACTTCGACCAAGAATACGTGACCACTTTTGTGTTGCAAGTAGTTAGAGAATATCCAATCCGGTTAGTGGGCCAAGGTCTTTCTGTACAAGGCCTTTTTATGGGACCATTCTATTTTTATGCCTTAGTGCCATTTTATTTGCTGTTTGGCTTAGATCCGTTGGGAGGAGTAGTCGGCTCGGTTTTGTTGGGAATGGTCACTGTGATTGCGTACTATTTTGTTATCTCTAAATTATTTTCTCGTCAAGCTGGCTTGTGGGCAGCTTTGATTAGATCAATCAGTACCTATGCCATGTTTGCGGATTGGGTAATGGTTCCCTCGTACGGAAGTGACATAGCTGTCCTTGCGGTGCTGTATTTATTATTCCTAATTTGGAAGAATAAAACTCAGTTGGCAAGCGATAAGATTAAACTGCATTGGTACCTACCTGCTTTGTTGTTTATTTTTGGACTTTTCACTAGTTTTCATCCGATTCAATTCCCTTTTTGGTTAGTTTTTATTACTTTACTGATTATTTGGAAACCGAAATTTAATTGGGTTGATTGGTTGTTTGGTTGTTTTGCTTTTTTGATTCCAATTGCTCCAATCTTGCTGTTTGATTATTTTAGAAAGTGGTCAATGATCCGACAAATACTACTTATGTTTACGGGAACTAGCGATTTTTCTCAGTCAATTGTATTGAATATCCGTGCCGAATATATTCTTAAAGCTATTAATTACCATTGGTTTGAATTGTTGGCTCTTTCTAAAGATAGTCAGGCTTTTGGTTGGCTGACATTGCTTACTTGCATCTTGTTTGCCTTCTTTACTATTTACTTGAACCAAAGAAAATTATTTTTATTTCATCTATTTGTGTTTGTGTTAACTGTTTTGATCTTTTATTTGTATTATGTATTTTTTCCAGCCCCAGTACCTGAATACTATCTAAGAGTGACGCAGATTTTTATGACAATGTACCTCGGGATTTTTATTGCAGGTTTAAAAAGAATCAAATTTGGTTGGTTAATTCAATTGGTAGCAGTGGCTATGCTGGTCTTTCTTAATTTCCATACCCTCTGGCAGCATTGGCAGTCGTCAGACCTAACATCATTGGCTTACAAACAGCGAGTTATCAAACATATTATTGAGCAGGCTAATGGTCAACCATTTCAAGTTTCGTATGTTACCCAACCAGGATGGCGGTCTGGATTTGCATCGCTATTTGAGTTGTACCAGGCCAGGCCTGGTGAAACTGGACCAATTTATACCATCGTTTCTCCGCTGTCGTACTTAACAAATGAAGAGCAATTAAAGCTTGAATTTAAAA
>PFDH01000027.1:12027-18493 GCA_002772705.1 Candidatus Pacebacteria bacterium CG10_big_fil_rev_8_21_14_0_10_44_11
TTGAGGATAATTTCGGGAGAGGTGTTGGCGGAAGCGGTGGGATTCGAACCCACGAGCCCAAAAAAGGGCGCGGGTTAGCAACCCGCTGCAATAGCCACTATGCGACGCTTCCATCTGCTCAAAGGCAACTACCGATATTATACAGTTTCAGCCTGATTATAGCAGGCAGTTCGGCTATTTTTCAGTTTTCGTTTCTTCTGATATACTGAAACCACTACTAATTTAAACCAACTAGGGGATATGCCAGAAAAAACCGCTTCAGCTGAACCAGTAATGACAACTAAAAATAAAACAATGAGTCCAATTGGCGATTTGCTCAAGCGTTCATGGGAAACCGTCAAGCTTTCCTGGAAAAAATTGCTGGTTTTGTCACTCATCATGTATGGAGTTTTTTTGGTTTTTGGTTTAGTTGTGGGTGTCAGTGCCATTGGATTGTTTGCTGGTGCAATTGCTGGTGGTGGTCTGACAGCCACTGCGATTGCGTCAGGTATAGTCATGGTAATCGTGGCGGTAATTTTTGCGATGATTGTTGGCACAATCTTTGGTACCGGTCTAACTCTTGCCGTGGCCGAGGCCAAACAAAATCCAACCATTGGCTCCCTGCTTGGGAGAGGTTTTAAACTCTTCGTTCCGGTTTTCGTTACCTCTCTGATCAGTCTCTTTTTTGTGCTCGGCGGAACATTGTTGCTGGTAATTCCCGGTATTGTAATCGCTATCTTAATCAGTTTTTCTATGTATGAAGTAATATTAGGAGAATCCAGGTATTTGGGTGCAATTCAAAAAAGCATCAAAATAGTGACCCAAAATTTTGGTGAACTTTTTGTTCGAATCTTGGTGGTGTTGGGGCTAGCTATCGGTCTGGGAATTGTTGATGCTGTGTTTCGGGCTGGTTTTGGTCAAAGTCCAGTTGCCACGGGGCTGTATTCACTCGTATATATGGTGGTTCAAGTGATGTTCAGCTGGTTTACGATTGCTTACCACGTTGAGCTGTACAAAGAGGCTAAATCAGCGACAGACTTTTCCAAACAATCGTCGATGATCTGGATTTGGATTGTCAGCATTCTTGGTTACGTTCTGTCCTTCTTCATCTTCCAGGCGGCTGCCTCGATGCTGACAAAGTTAGACCTTCCCCGATTATTAGAGAAGGAATGGCAGTCAATCTTGAATCAAAGCTCTGATCCAAACTCAGTTATAGATGAGTCCTCACTGCCAGCCGGCAATGTTGACCAACTGCTTGATCAATATGGTGCTGACATGACGGACGAAGAAAAGCAGTTGTTTAAGCAGATGATGGAGCAAACGACACAGAGCTCAGCTCAAGATCAGACCACAGTTACGCCTGATAGTCAGTTGTAGCCTTTAAATCTCTTTTATCTTTCCCTTCTTGACCTGTACAATGGAAGGGTGAAGAAACAGACTGCTCGTGCTAAAAGCCGCAAATTGCCGCAAGGCAAATCTTGGTGGCGGCAGTGGCTAGTTTCCAGAAGATTTAGAATTCGTCGGTATCAAGCGGCTTTGATGATCATTTTTGGTACCATCGCCATTTTTTCTTACTTAACTAATCCCTTTGTTCGCTTCTCAATTGTCAAAGATCCTTTCACCGAGATTCAGTTGGCCGATGGGCAATTCGAAATTAGTCCCCAAATTGGCTTATTGCTCAGAGATGGCTCCTTTGTGCGGCAATTAGGCTTTATTAAGGCCAGTTGGCATATTTTAACTGGCAAGGTCAGCGGTGGGCAAAAAGCTCCGGCCGGCACAGTAGAACAGATTATTGCCAATATTCATAAGCTCAGATTCAATCCTGAAGAACCCTTTTTGATTTCTGGTGATCATTTTAGTGTCTTTTATCCTCGGTCACTGGGCATTTTTTATCACTCACTGATGGATCCTAGAATTAAGTTGAGTGAAGAGGATTGGAAGAACCGGCAGCTTCTGTATTTAAAATCTACAGCCTATGCTCTAGAAGTTTTTTCTCAGGCTAATCGGTTAGCAACCACGGTGGTGCCAATCGGTCCCAAGAGTGTGGTTTTGATCAATGTTTCCGCCCCGCCTTCAGACACTCTATACAGCATTTTATACGCGCTGGCAGTGATGGAAGATTCTTCGGAGATTATTACTCGGTATCCATATGGAGATTTGAGTCTGACTGAGGCGACAAATCAACTGCAAACCCAGGAAGCGGCTCACAAATTGGTGCAGTTGTATCATGATGACTTACTTAAGCAGTGGCAGCAGTTTGAGTTAGAGGTTTATGATCCGGTCTCAGGTTTGATCAAAAGAAATATTTTGCTCTCTGGTGTTAAAGACATGGCTAAACACCAAAGCGGTTTTTATGACAATGTGATTTACTGGAAGACTAACCAACTGGCTCAACAGCTTGGGATTATTTCTAGAGATGAACAATTTTTGGTCGATTTGAAGCAGCGGATTTTGACCAATTTTTGGTATGAACAAGACGGACATTTTATTGAAGACTTGAGCGAGGAGTCGATGCTTAATAATTTGTATTCCTCTGATTGGATTGTGGCCTATCAGCTTGGTTTCCTTAGTCCCGATAATCCTCTTGATCGGCCATATTTAGTGAAAAGTGTGCAATACATTCAGCGAAACGCCATCGATCAACCGTTTGGTTTACAGTACCACCCAGATCAGCGACCATATCAATTATATTGGTGGGTCGGATTTTTTGCACCTGACTATGGCTCGAGTGCGATTTGGAGTAATCTTGGACAGGAATATATCAAATTACTGGTTCATCTCTATCAAGCAACTGGTGATACAAGTTATCTTGATCGGGCAGAAAAACAGCTTGAGGCTTACACCTTTAATATCAAACGTTATCGAGGTTATCCAGAAGTATATTCGTCTCAAGGGGACTTTTTTAGACAAAGCTTGTACAAAAGTGTCCGCCAAACCGGTTGGGTAGTTAGCTTTGAGCAAGCCCGAGCAATGTATCAGTGGACAAAAAACAATCAATAATGAACTCCAAAACTGCAGTAGCGTTTAATCACTTTGCCAGGGTTGATCCGATTTTGTATCAAGTGATTGTCGCTGAAAAATTGAGTTTTGAGCTACCAGCACCGTTAACTGATTCATCTCTGTATTTTTCTCATCTTTGTCGAGAGATTATTGGTCAACAACTGGCCGGTAGAGCCGCTGACGCGATTAACAAACGCTTTAGAGAGTTGCTGCCGGGGAAGAAGATCATACCAAAAGCGATTTTGAAGTTGCCAAACCAATCTTTGCGCGACGCTGGTTTGTCCTGGGCAAAAGTCAAGTACGTCAAAGATTTAGCGGAGAGAACCAACAAAAATATGATTGCTTTTGAAAAATTTACTAAATTATCGGATGAGGAGGTGGTAAAAGAATTGACTCAGGTGAAGGGCATTGGTCAATGGACAGCCGAGATGTTTTTGATTTTTACTTTGGGTAGAGAAGACGTTTTTTCTTTTGGTGATTTGGGATTGAAGAAAGGTTTTCAGGGTGTGTATAAAGTTGAGGACAATAATTTGCTGGCGGAAATGCAACAACAAAGTTTGATCTGGTCACCCTACCGCAGTTATGCCGCTTTAGCCCTGTGGCAGTACAAAGACCGCCGCTAGCTTACTCGTCTTCACTGGTGGTTCCTGGTACAATACAGCTGATTTACTACAGGAGGTGTCGCATAGTGGTCGATTGCAAACGCTTGGAAAGCGTTGACCTTCGGGTTTCGTGGGTTCGAATCCCTCCACCTCCGCTCAGCTAGACAATCCTGCGAAGCAGGGATTGACTGGCTGAATGGGATACGTGAGAGAGGTTCTTTATCCTGCCGCCAAGCGCACAAAGAATATTTTATGAATAAAATAAACGAAATGAGTGGCGAATACCCTACTGGGAAATCCCGTCTTTTTCTCATATTAATATGACCAAACAAGAATCTAGTTTGCATGAGTATGACTTGTGGTTAGCAAGTGAATATATTTATCGATTGAGAAATTTAGTGAATTTAGCCCAAAAACGGGCCTGGATTCAGTCTATGAACATGGAAAATGATCATATGACTGGTCTTTTATTCAACGACCTGGCTAATTTAGCACAAAAAATTGATGTTCGTCTGAATATTGATGGCTTCAATAACATGGTCACAGATGGAATAGTAAATGCTTATCAGCTGCCATTTTCTAGAAAAGAGAGTTTTTTTAATTTCAGACGACAATCTAAACAATTACTGCTTGAAGAGTTAAGTAAAAAGGGCGTTGATATTCAGATTACCAATTGACCTACCTCCCGTTTACGACAGCTTTTCCCTCCTGTTGGTCGGAATCATATAAAAATTGCCATTATTGATGATGTTGCTTTCTTGGGAGGCATTAATATTAGTGACAAAGACTTACAGAGAGAAGATACTATGTTGGAGATTAGAGAACAATCTGTGGTGTCTTCAGTTGCTTCTGTTTTTAAGCATTCAACAAATGAACAAGTCCCAGTTATTATAAATAATTCGAATAATACACAAGTATTTTTTGACAATGGAATTTCTAAAGAATCAGAGATATTGAGAAAAGCATCTGAAATAATGAGTGGAGCAAACAAATCAATCATTATTTGTACTCAATTCTCACCTGATAGTTTTCTAATAAATGAATCAAAAAAAGCTGAGGCAAGAGGTATTGAGGTAATGATTGTAGTCTCAAGTCCTACTCACATTACTGAAACATCCGCTAAATTTTTTGATCTTACTGAAAGAATTAGAGCCAAATTTAAAGGAGTAACACTGAATAATTACCCAAATTGGTTGCATACAAAGCTTATAGCAGTAGATTTAGATACACCAGATGCGGTTATTTTATATGGGACTCATAATTTTTCACTCAAAGGTTCAAAATGGCACAACCAGGAGCTTTCCCTGTTATCAGTTGATCCACAGTTAATTGATATTTTTCGTGACTATGTAGAACGTATCCGAGCTTTGCTAAAATAACAAACGATGAAACATTTTGAAGTTCAAACTCCTTTTATTTTTTTGAATGATTTTTTAAAGGACTCACAGCGGGCTAATCAAAGAATTTGGATTCAAACTATGAATTTTGACCCAGGTATGCATATTGAAAAAATTGCCTATTTCTTATTAAAAGCGGCAAAAAATAAAATTGATGTTCGGATAAATGTCGATTGGATTGCTCAAGTATTTTATCAAGGACGATTTGATTTCATTCCTATTTTGAGTCCTCATAGGTTGCGATCAGTTCATGATTTTAATAAAAAAAGACAAGGAATGTATCAGCAACTGATTAATGCTGGTGTTCAAATAACAACTACTAACGAGCCTAGATTTTTAAAGTTTCTTTTCCCTGCCTTTAGGCGCAATCATATCAAGATGTTCATAATTGATCAACATTTAGCCTGGATTGGAGGCATAAATTTGATGGACTATTCTTTTTATAATCACGATTTAATGATTAAGGTAGCACAGCCTCAAATAGTTAAAGCTTTGGCGCAACAATTTATTAAAGTAAATAAGGCAAGAGCTACATTAGACTATCGTGTAAATTGTGACGTAGTAACTGATTTACTAATCGATGTTGGGAATATTGGCCGCTCACTCATACTTGATCAAGCTCATTTGCTTATTATAAAAGCAAGAAAAGAAATTATTTTTGTTTCACAATTAGTACCTGATTTTTCTACCCTCAAAGCAATTTGTGAAGCAGCAAAAAACAAAAACATTAAGGTTCATGTTATTACATCTAATATAGAAGATGAGATATTGGATGCTTTTCCCTATAAACTTTTATATCGAATATTTAAGTCTAAAACCAAGAATATTCCTACAATCACACTTCACCATCTAAAAAATAAAGTTCACATTAAAGCATTAATAGTTGATTCAAAAAAAGTAATGATTGGATCTCACAACCTTTCAAATGTCGGGGTGTGGTTAGGTACTGAAGAACTTATGTTTCTCAGTGATAGCAAGCAACTAGTAAGCGATTTAAGAAATCACATTGTTGAAGATCTAAAGATAAAATTGGATTAATTTGACAGAAGTTATTATGAAAAACCTTGAAAGAATGATTAATCGACATCCTCAGTTAATAGAGTTAGCTGATTATTTATTGCCAGAATTTTTTAGAGCTTTTTTAAGAAGATTGATACTTGGTGAAAATTTTCTTTAGCTGAGCCATTCGAAATTAGTGTTAATAGTACATCAGCTCAGTTCTGGATCAATAATCCTAGCGATTGGTACAGAATCGCTCATAGTGGATTTGAAGAAGGTTTTATTCAAGAATTATTGACAAGTATTTTGCCTTCGGATATCTTCTTGGATATCGATTCAGCACAAGGGCTCTATGCGATATTGGCTGCAGCCATAGGTGCTGAAGTTTATGCTATAGAACCAGATCCAATTTCTATTGCATCGTTAAGAAAAAATCAAGCTCTTAATGTGGAGTTAGCAAAAAATTTGCATATTTTGGATATGGCAGTT
>PFDH01000058.1:0-11734 GCA_002772705.1 Candidatus Pacebacteria bacterium CG10_big_fil_rev_8_21_14_0_10_44_11
CCTCATTTCTTTTTCAGCTTCTGTTGCAACTAATGGAATAGTTTTTAATTTATCCCCTGAGTTAGCAAAATCTAAAAATTCTCGTAATTTTTTCAGCCTTGGATCGCTTTGAAAATCAGCTATATCACCAACCGAATCAAGATGCTGTCCAATTGCTGATCTTGCTTCTTTAAAATATTGTTTTTCTTTTCCTTGTTTATGTAAAAGATTGTATCTATCCAAACTGGTCGGCTCAGTTACTGTAAACGAAACTACTCCTAACACATAGTACAACTGATCCATTATTTGAGCAGCGTGAGAATTTGACATCGTTGCACTGTCAGGAAAAGTAATATGTTCTATTGGCAATTGACGATCTTTTTGGAATTTTGTTTTAAGATAATCCATTAATCCTCTGCCAGCTCTACCATTACCATCTGGGAAAGGGTGAATAGCTGTTGCTACCAAATAAGCCCAAACACAGAGTGAATCAATTGTTACCGCGGTTGACTGAGATAATAGCGTATCAAGTTTATGAGAAAATTTTTGCATTAGCTCCTCAACATCTGCATGTTCCGGGGGTACTATACTACCCACTTGAACCTCATATTCTCTAAATTCACCGCCTTTTATTAACTCTAGTTCCTGATCAGATCTATCTGTCTTAACGTCATCATGCGCAGAATCACCATTGGCAGCGACTGCATGAATCAGTTTAAAAACCTCAATTATCGGTAATTGCTCTTTAGCCAATCGTTCATTGACAACAGCAATTAATCTACGACTGAGTTCACGTTTGCTCGCATTTGCACGGATCTCTGAGTTTTCCTGAGAGATATTGACGGGGAAAAATGGATTATCTTTTGCCTGAGCTACTTTACTAGTAATTTCTTCAGTAATGTTTGTCACTAATAATCCCTACCTAACTGTTGGCATTCCCTGTAGTTGTTTCAACAAATCAGTTGTTTCCCCCATTTGCTGGAACACTGGTTGAATCACCGGCCAAACATAGGCAATAAAAATGTTGCTTAAAACGTACAGCACAGCCAAGTAGATGACTAAACCACCAATTGTCCGGCTGGCGCCAGCCAGAAAATTTCGCCAAAAAATCTCCCAGGCACCCACCTCATACAAGGTTTTAGTTTTAGAAATTTGATCGGGCTCGGCCAATGACATAACTACCATTTACTATACAGCCTGCAACCAAAATCTGCACCCTAAACTTCCCTTTGCAAATTTGTTCAAATCCGTTAGACTGATGTAGTTTTGTTCCTGTATTTAGTACTGCCCCAGCCCGATTGGGGCAATATGTTGTGTAAACTCACATATGTACCTTTCTGACGTTGACATCAAACAAGCGCTCAAAGATAAAGAAATCGTCATTAAAGATTTTGACGAGTCAAGATTGCAGCCAGCTAGCTACGACATTCTGCTCGGTTTTGAGTTCATGGTCTTTCAACGCCATACCCAAGCCGTGATTGATCCCAAGAAACCGGCCGAGCTGTACATGGAAAAAATCATACTCAAGTCCGAAGCAGACTGCTTTATCCTCCATCCCAACGAATTTGCTTTGGCGGTCACCTACGATTATTTTGGGGTGGGACCAAAATACTGCTGCAACATTATGGGTAAAAGTAGCCTGGCGCGCCTTGGTTTAATTATTCACACTACCGCTGGCTTTGTTGACCCTGGCAACCAACTCAACGCCACCCTGGAGCTCTACAACACTAACAGCATGCCAATTAAGCTGTACCCAAAAATGAGAATTGCCCAGATCGCTTTTTGCGCTCTGAAAAGCCCAGCCGCTAAACCATACGGTCACGCCTCACTTGGCAGCAAATATTTTAAGAGTAAAGGAGTAGAAGCTAGTCGAATGTCCGACAACTTCGTCGAGAAATAAGATGGGAAAGACTTTTTCTTTTCACCCAGATTTACACATTGCCTCGTTAGAGAAAAAAACCTGCTGGCACAATCTTAAAGTCCACTGCCTTTTACAAGATCCTTCACAAAAACAACCATCTATTAACGCATATTTAGGTGCCCGTTACAGCCGCTCCGCCGACTCTGTCTTGGACATTGCCCGAGAGATAATGCAAAAGGGCACCGACGCTGCCAAACGGCTGGAGTCAATTTTTCAAAACTACGGCCACAAATCAGTTGGCGACATGGCTGATGTTTTTGTCTGTATTGAAAATGTACCAATGATTACCGCCATGAAGCTATTTTATCGTAATCCAGTTTTGGCTGGACAAGAGCGTTCAACCCGGTATCAGAACTTTGAAAAACCGGCGTTTATCAAGCTGCCTCATTCTGTCTCAGTTGAGTTGAAACAAGGCTATGAAACAATCATTCAAAAGCAGCTACAAGATTATCGAGAGTTGATGCCGATAACTGAGACGGCTTTGCGCAAGCTCTTCAAAATTTCGTCAAAAAATAAACAAGAAAGTTCGGCGTCGCAGGCTCGCACCTTTGATACTGTCCGTTACCTACTACCAATGGGTTTGCAAACCAGTCTTGGTTTTGTGATGTCCGCCCGCAACTGGGCTGAGCTGATCGCTCTGCTTCACGGCAGCGATATGTCGATTGATCGCGAGCTAGCTAAACTGCTATACGAATTATTAGTAGGTACTGACGAAAGCAAAAAAACCGGCTATATTCCCGAGGCCGATGGCCTGATTCGTCACACCGATGCTAATTATCATCAGAAAAATAGTACCGAGGCAGCATTGAAGATCCTGCAGAAAAAACTTGCGGCTTTGTCCGCCAGAAAATTAAAGGCAACCGCTAACCAAACTGTGATCGTTAAAGACGCGGATTCGGCTCTCAACAATTTTGCCAGACACCTGGCAATGTTAAATAATCCGCTAGTGACACAAAAAGCGCCTCGGCTGACCGAGGCTCAACTCAAAAAATTAGGTCAACTGATTTTTGCCGACCACAATCACCATTGCCAAATTGGTCCAGTTGGGCAAAGTGGGGCGATTGTGATAGAAGGCATGGCCGACTTTGGCATCTTAAAAGATTTAAACCGCCACCGAAGTTTGGAGCGGTTTGTGCCAATTTGGCACGATCAGGTTAATCTGACTGCTGAACTAAACCGACCGAATGAGAACTGCTTTTTCTTATGTCCTTATTTGGAGCATCGTCAGTTGGCCGAGCTGCGCGCTGACTTTTCCGCCCGGCTTTCTGACACCTATTCCCTGATCAAAAAATGGCGCCAAGCGGCAAAAAAAGAGCTGTCGCCAGAACTTACTACTGAATATACCAAATATTTGCTTCCTCACGCCCATGCCACCAGTTATCGGTTTTATGGTTCGATTGATGATCTGCAGTATTTGATCCACCTTAGAACCCGCCCAGGTGGGCACATTGCCTATCGCTCAGTCACCTATACCTGGCTGAAAAAATTAGCTGGGCTTAGTCCGTTTTGGCAAGCAATGCTAGAAAAAATTCCGACGGTTAATGCTTTTTCTAGAGAGCAGTTTGTGGATCGGTCGTAGTAATTAAGTTGATTCCACTGCTAATCTGTATGGCGCCTGGCGTTTAAACTCTTGCGAAATTATTCGTTGTTTAACTTTTTCTTTGATTTCTGCAGTAGGGTCAGATTGTTCACCATCAATCAACTCTACCAATACTTGATCAGCCTGTTCATAACTAAATCCCAATTCTTTCTCATCGGTCTGGTCAGCCCATAACCCAGCACTCGGTGCCTTTTGCAAAAAGACCGGTGACAACTGCAGCTGCCGGGCAAGCACTTTGACCTGGGTTTTGTACAAATGCTGAATTGGTTCAATGTCGCTGGCTTCATCACCAAAGCGGGTAAAATACCCCAAGTACTTTTCTGATTTATTTTCGGTGCCACAGACTAGGGCGTCCAGTTGCTTGGCCAAATCAAAAACAGCAATCATCCTCACCCGCGCCATGATGTTGCCTCGCCGCAGTGAATTATTTTCAACTCCAAGGTTTTTTGCCACCTGATCAACCATATCTTCAATATTGATCACTCGTCGATGATCTGACGCCAATCCCAACTGATCTAAAATTAAACTACTGTCTTCCACCGACTGATCTTTATAAGGCAACTGCAGCGCATGCACTTTTTCTTGTCCAACCGCTTTCACCGCCAAACTTATCACCACCGCCGAATCAATTCCACCTGACACCGCCACCAGCAACTTTTCCTTACCAGTTTTTTTCAGCGTTTGGCGCAAAAAAACTGCAATCATATCAACAGTTTCGGCTGGATTTTCAAGAGTTGTTGGCATCTAACTCCAAGTATAACTGATGTTTTAAAATATAGGCGGCAATTGGCACCGGCACTAGTTTTTCGATTAACTCACCTGCTCGGATCGCTTGACGGACGTCTGTCGAGGCAACATCAACTTCTCTCACCCCTTCCATTACTGTCATATTTGACTGCAGTGGTTCAAGCGGATAACCTTGGCGGGGATAGACCCAAAACGGAAAACTATCAATTAATTTATCTGACTGATCCCACTTTTTAAATCCGATTAGGTTATCAGATCCGATCACAAATGAAAATTGCTGGTTTGGGTGAACTTGGGAAAAAGCGCGTAAAGTTTTATAGGTGTAACTGATCCCTTCCTGCTCTAGCTCAAATTGATTAATTTTGATCCTCCGCTCGTCTGGAGCAAGCACCTTGAGCATGGCCAATCGATGTTGATCTGGTGTCACAATTTTTGCAAAGGGATGATTCTTAACCGGCACCAACCAAACCTGATCGGCTAGTTGTTGACGAAGCAACTCTAACACAATCTGTTGATGACCGTTGTGCGGGGGATCAAAAGCACCACCAAAAATCGCGATTTTCATTTCAGAACCTATCTAGTAAGCCTCTTTCGTCACGAAAGACAATCAGGTTTGAGTAAAAAGTGTTTAGCAGCGACGAAATAGTAGTCATAAGTCATAACTACTTTGAGGAGCGATAAATCATCTTTTTGCCAAATCCCGTTGACTTGCAGTAGAATGCGGCTTACTAGATAGGTTCTTGGGGGACTTCTTTTTTGTTAGTTTTTTTTTGACTGTAGTTGTTTTGGCAGCTGCCTTTTCTTTGACCACAGCTTTCTTGGCGGCTGCCTTTTCTGCTGCTGCCAGCTTTGCAGCGGCTCTTTCAGGATATAATTTTGCTTCTGCTGCCTCACGTTTCTTTTTTCGCTCTTCGCGTTTTTTCTGCATCTCTGCCCAGACTGTTTTTGTGATCGTTTCACCTGGCTTTGGCTGTCTCCAACTAGCCCAGTTGCACTCTGGATAGCGACCACAACCATAAAAAGGCTTGCCCCAGCGAGAGTTCCTGATTATCACTTCGCCCTCGCCACAAAGCGGACACTTCGCACCAGCCACTGTTTCTACAATATTTTCAGTAAAATCGCACTCGGGATAGCGGCTACAGCTCTTGAACTTGCCAAAGCGACCGCTTCTGATCACAACTTCGCCCTTTTCCGTGTCACCACATTTTGGACACTTTTCTCCAGTCTTCTCAACTGGAATCTGAGCTCGATCAGCTTTTTCTGCCAAACCCACTTTTTTATGAAACGGACGATAAAAAGCGCCCACAACTTTTGGCCACTCTTTTTCTCCCCTGGCAATTCGGTCTAAGTCTTCTTCCATCTCAGCCGTAAACTCATACTCCATAAAATCAGGAAAGTGTTTGAGCAAGAAGTCACTGACCGTCATCCCAACTGGCGTAGCAACAAAACGTTTGGCGTCACGATTGACGTAACCACGATCCTCAATCACCGAAATGATGCTGGCGTAGGTGCTAGGACGGCCAATGCCTTTTTTCTCAAGTTCTTTGACCAAAGAAGCGTCATTATAGCGTGGAGGTGGCTGGGTAAACTTTTGGGCCGCATTGTGATCAAGATAATGGACGGTGACCCCTTTTTCTAAATCAGGCAAAAGTATGTCATCGCTGGCGGTAAATAACTTCATCCAGCCATCAAACTTTAGCACTGAGCCGGTGGCCTTGAGTGTCACCGATTCAATCTGAGTTTTTCTGGCAGGTTGGGCTTTGATCGTCAAACTAGTCTGGTCATAGACGGCCGCCGGCATTTGACTGGCTACAAATCTTCGCCAGATCAGATCATATAACTTGGCGTGTTGCGCCGCTAGCTTAGGACCCTCACCCGGAACAGCCTGACTATCCAAATTAATGTGAGTCACTCTGATTGCCTCGTGAGCTTCTTGGGCATTTTTGCTGGTATTGGCAAAAACCCGAGGGCTTGCTGGCAGATAACCATCGCCGTATGTCTTGCCAATATACTTGCGAACCATCTCAATCGCTTGACTTGATAAACCAACCGAGTCAGTCCGGTGGTAAGTAATCAATCCTTCTTCGTATAACTGTTGAGCCAAGCGCATGGTCTGTTTGCTGCTATAGCCAAGGCGATTCGCGGCAGCTTGCTGCAAGGTAGAAGTCGTGAATGGGGGTAAACTACTGCGCTTGCGCTCTTTTTTCTCAACTTCTTGAATGGTGTAGCTAGCGTGAGGAAAAAGACCGATTACATCGGTAACATCGTCTTTTTTGGTTGGCTCGTATTTCTTCTGATTGAGCTGAATCGCCCGAGCAATAAATGATTGATCTGGTAGGTTAAATTTATTTTCTTCGAGGAACACTTTAGCGGCTTTGAGCTGTTTAGCACTCAATGCGACGTCAACTTCCCAATATTCGTCTGGTTCGAAGGCTTCAATTTCTCGCTCACGCTCAACGATCATCCGCAATGCCACTGACTGGACTCGACCAGCAGATAAGCCCCGACGAATTTTCTTCCATAGCACTGGAGAAACCTCATAGCCCACCAACCGGTCAACCACTCTTCGAGCCTGCTGTGCGTCAACTAGGTCCATATTGATTGTCGTTGGGTGCTCAATTGCCTCAAGCACGGCTGATTTGGTGATTTCGTAAAATTTGGCTCGGACAAATTTTTTAGTTTTCTTGGTATCCTGGGTCAACACATGCTTGATGTGCCAAGCAATCGCTTCGCCTTCGCGGTCAGGGTCAGTGGCCAAAATAATGGTTTCCGCCAATCTAGCCGCTTTTTCAAGTTGGGCAATAACCCTTATTTTATCTAAACTAACTTCGTAGGTGGGCTTAAAGTCTTGCTCAATGTCCACTCCAATCGAGGTCTTGGGTAGATCTCGGATATGCCCAACAGAAGCCTCAACTTTGTAACCGGTATCCAGGTAACCTTTTAGTTTTCTGGCTTTGGTGGGAGATTCAACGATCACAAGGTTCATAAGTTTTAATCCTATCACAGATTTTGACTGAGAGTTTTCTTACCTAACAAAACCAGTCAACTGCCAGCGGTTAGCTTCTTTTGTCACTTTTCCAGACAACTCTAACTTGGTTAACTCCGGCTGCACAGCCCTGTATTCTACAACAAGCTGTCTAGCCAGCTCTTCGACAGTGGCGGGACCAGCCCGTAAAACTTCAAAAATTTTAGCTGGAAAAACTCCTAACGACAGCTGACTTGACTGTTGCTGTTGAGAATGGGTCTGAGTGAAGCACGCGCCTAGCTCTGCTAACACTTCCATCCCTGATGAAACCAAACAAGCGCCTTGATTAAGCAAAGCTTTAGTCCCCTCAGAGTACGGATTGGTAATTGGACCAGGTACCGCACAAACCAGGCGACCCTCATCAGCGGCAAAGCCGGCGGTAATATGACTGCCACTTTTTTGACCAGCTTCGGTGACCAAGACAGCATCAGCCATCGCCGCCACCACCCGGTTACGAGCTGGAAATAAACCCTTTTTCGGCGCCAAATGGGGAGCAAATGGCGAAAGAAAGAGCATCCCCTTCGCTTGTAATTCGGCGAGCGTTGGCTTTAAATAATTCGGATAACAATAATCAAAGCCATAGCCCAAAACGCCTACAGTTTTCCCGTCAAGTTTTACACAGGCTTGGTGAGCGGTTAAATCAACCCCATACATAAAACCAGAAACAATGATGACACCCAGATTTGTTAATTCGCTGACCAATTTTTCGGTGACCAAGCGGCCATAGGTAGTCATATTTCTGGTGCCAACCACCGCCACCACTGCTGGTGCCTGCCAGTCAAAGTTTGAACCCTTCGCAAACAGTATTGGCGGTGGTAGCTCTGATTGAGCTAACAACGGTGGATACTCAGCCTCACCCACGTCAATTGGTCGAATTTCCCGAAGCTGCAGCATCTCAGTATATGAATAAATTGTGTATTCTTTTTTGAAATTTTTAATGCCTTCTATCAATATTTCTGGTAAATTTAATTCAGCATATAACCGAGCTTTACTTGCCCAAAACTGATTCCAATTAATGGCGTGTTTTTTAAGGGTCTTTTGGAGCTGAATAATCGATCTGGGACCAAACCCAGCAATGGCTGAAAGTGCCGTTAGTGATAATTTTTTAACCGATTGCATGACTCGCTTTATCTCACTTGAAGCTTGCATAAACTGTAGGATCTGGTTGCGCTCTCGAGCATTATTCAAATTCAGTGTAGAATGAGGGAATGAAACGGTACTTGGCTTCGTTATTGCTGACATATTTCCGCCTGCTTGCCCAATTGCAACTAAAAAAAACCAGCCCAACCGTTATCGGCATCACCGGTAGCGCCGGCAAAACCAGTGCCCTCCAGGCCTGCGAAGCAGTTCTAACCGGACACTTTAAACTGAAGGTTTCACACAAAGCTAACTCTGAATCTGGGATTCCGCTCGATATTCTTGGTTTGCACCCCAAAGGTTTTTCTGCCGCTGAGTGGCTGCGATTGGCAGTTTTGGCTCCAGTTCAGCTGCTGACTAACTGGCAGTCATATGATATTTATCTAACCGAGCTGGGGGTCGATAGCCCAGACGAGCCAAAAAATATGACCTACCTTTTGAAAATTATTCAACCTCGAATTGGAATTTTTCTCAATGCCCAACCCGTCCACTCAGAGGCTTTTGATGTCAAACTGGATAAAACTGATCCAGCAACTAGAAAACAAAAACTAACCGGGTTAATTGCTCAAGAAAAAGGCCAGTTAATCAAATCGCTGACTAAACATGGCTTGGCTATTTTGAACGCTGACGACCCTGCTGTGATCCAGTTTAAATCAAAAACCGCCGCTAAAACTTTGACTTTTGGCAAAAAAAATAACCCTGATATTAAGGTAACCAGCTACCAACTAAGCCCTAGTGGCACTAGCTTTAGCTTTGCGTATCGTCAAACTTTAGGCCAGATTAGCCTAGCCGGTTTTTTGCTGCCTGAATCGTATGGCTACACTTTTGGAGCGGCAATCGGCTGTGGCATTTCTCAGGGCATCGGTTTGCCGGAGGCGTGTTCTCAACTTACCAAGTGCTTCAAGTTACCACCGGGCAGAGCTTCGTTGATCGCCGGCATCAATCAATCAAAAATTATTGATAGTTCATATAATTCCTCACCCCAACCAGTGCTTGATATGCTGCAACTTTTGGCCACAATTCCAGCCAAAAGACGACTCGCTCTACTTGGAGACATGCGGGAGTTAGGCTCGATTACTCAAGAAGAACATCAAAAAATTGCCCAAATTGCCGCTAAAAAAGCTGATCAGGTGGTGTTAGTTGGGCCACTGATGAAAAAATTTGCTCTACCAATTTTGGCAGCCAGTCAAACCCCAACCAAGTGGTTTTTCTCGGCTTCACAAGCCGCCAACTACCTTCAAACCAGACTTCAACCTGAAGATCTACTACTGATCAAAGCCTCACAAAATACACTCTTGTTTGAAATCGCGGTTGAGGCTCTGATGGCTACCCCAGATCAAGCCGACCAACTGCTCTGCCGACGAGGCAAGTATTGGGACAGCCAACGGGCAAAACTCAAATAACCAACTTCTTCGAATTATTATTCAGCCAAAGCATCACTGGGCACCGGCATCCGTGCTTCAACTTTTTCTGGAATAATTCCCAACACCATCCAATCCAAAATTGCCTTGGCTACCGGTGCCGCATCCCGACTACCCTCTCGATATGGTTGTTGCTCGTCACTTTCTACTAACACGGCAATCACAATTTCTCTGGGAAGATGGTCTTTGCTCAACTTTAACCATTGCTGATGATCAAAATATTTTTGTTCTGATGTAAGCATTGCCGAGTCCGTCGCAGTGATTACGGCAGATTGAGTCGCTTCAAGAGCAGCAGCCGCAGCGACTTCACCATCCAAACCAACAAACATCGTCAACCAGCCATGAGTTTTCTTGTAGCCAAGCTGATCAGTTACCCCAAATTCAGACGTACCAGTTTTACAGGCAATCTCACCAGCTTCGATCGCGCTATATCCAGCTGAATTTTCTGTTTTATGCGCTGTATTCCATGGAAAAAGCGGAAACGCTGTTCCTCCAGAGCTACAGGCGTCAATCATGCCTGAAACAATAATTTCTAAATCATCGTCTTGAATTGATAAACCGCTGCACTCAGATCGTTGATTTTTGATCAAGTGAGGCGGACACAACGAGCCTCGATTCGCAATCGCCTGGGTCATTTGAGCTACTTGCAGCGGCGTCACCAATACCTCTCCCTGACCAATCCCAAAATGATAAGTATTCCCTAAAAACCAGCGCTCACCTAAAGTTTCCTCTTTCCAGGTGGGATCCGGAATCAATCCGGCTGTCTCGCTGGTCAGCTCTACCCCAGTCTTTTTGCCAAAACCAAACTCTCTAGCCACCGCTGCCAAGGTGTCAGGCCCAATCCACTCGGCAGCTTTATAGAAAAAGATGTCGTTGCTTCGGGCAATCGCTTTTTGCAGACTAATTTGACCCTCCACTCTGCCGTACTGAGAAAAATACCAATTAGAGTACGAATAATCGCCAACTTGGATTGAACCCTCATCAAACACTGTCGTTTGTGGGGTCAGTGCCCCCCGGCTTAAACCGGCGGCGGCCGTCACTAACTTAAAAACTGATCCAGGCGGATAAGCGCCGCTAATCGCCCGATTAAAATAGAGTTGTTTGGGATGCGAAAAACTGGCTTGAACCTGAGCTTGCCGTTGCTGTTCTACTTGTTCATCGCCATAGCGTTGTGTCAACAAGTTTGGATCAAACCCTGGTGTACTGACCATCGCCAGCAACTCACCTGAGCCAACATCTTCAATTATGACAACCCCAGTTTTCTCGCCCATTGCCTGGAATGCTACTTGGTTGAGGTATGGGTCAAGGGTAGTTTGCACTGGGTTACCAGCTGTTCCTGCCACAGTGTTCAATAGTTTCTGCCGCTGACCAAGAGCGTTAATTTCATAAATATCCTTGCCAGGTCTGCCTCTAAGGAGTGTATCAAAAAGTTGTTCAAGTCCCTGCTTGCCAACCAGATCAGTTGTCAACAAATCTGAGTCACTTTTCAAATCGTCGGCGGTAACAAGTCCGGCGTACCCCATAACGTGGCTGCCAGCTTGCCCCAACAAGTATTGACGCCGAATGTCCATCGTCACCACCGCACTTTCTGAGGCCATTGCTTGAAGGGCGGTGCTTCGATCAATCAACTCCCGGTCGGTATATAACAACTCAGGGTTGACGGACTGATAATATAGCGGTTGATTGACGACCAAAGGCAGACCATATCGATCCAAGATCAAACCTCTTTCCCGAGGTTGTAGTTGGGTAAAAGTTCTGTTGGCATCAGCCATAGTTCTATATCGTTCTCCTCTCACCAGTTGGATATCAATCAGTCGAAAAAAAGTGATCAAGCCACTAGCAAAAAGGAAGAAAATAATAATTTTGATTCGAATCGATGGTAATCTGTTTACTTTCATTAGACT
>PFDH01000058.1:11785-22459 GCA_002772705.1 Candidatus Pacebacteria bacterium CG10_big_fil_rev_8_21_14_0_10_44_11
GACTTGTTGCGAAATAAGAATTACTTCAGCTTCAATCCAACGCCAACTGAGGGATGAATGTTTTTGCGAATGCTACGCCAAATTAAATAACCAGCCACAATCAAACTGAGCCCACTGTGAAACACAAACGAAAGGTTAGCACTCGGTTCTTTTAAGAACGCAATCAGCAAGGCCGCTAGCGTTACCACAGTCAATCTGGTTAGTAGCAACTGATTGCCGGTTAACAGCGGAGAGCGATAGAATGTGCTCATTGCGAATACAATCAACCAAACCAGTAAAGGATTGGTCGACAGCAGCGCTGCTAACAAGAACGTAGCAACAACGACAAAACAAATAGCCCAGCTGGTTGACCGATTGCTGACCGCCAAAACCACCAAGGCTAAAGTGACAATTGGCAGTCCCAAACTTTGCTCAATTAGGATAGCAATCAAGAAAAACAACAGCCAGCTCAAAAAAGCAACCACCTCTGGCACCAATTTTCTTGACTGAAAATCAAATTGCATCATCGTTCTTTCGGGCTTACCAAACTTCAACTAATGGTGTCGTATAAAACGACACCAGTTGGTCAATAGGCACAGTTTTGACCGGAGAGGTAGCGATAACCTGATCAGCTGCAACCACGCCCACAAAGATACCGGCTTTAATTCCAGGCTGACCAACAGTGATAATTCTCTCGCCTGGATCAATCGTTGCTTCAGCCGGCAGTTGGGTCAGAATCACGCTTCGGCCAGTCCCCTTAACCAACCCTTGAAAACCAGATTCCGTTTCTGCCAACACCGGCCGAGCATCTTTGTTGATTAACAACTCAACCTGAGCTTCTGCTGGCAAAACAGCGCTGACCCGACCAAGCAAGGTATCGGCAGTGACAATCAAACCCCCAACTCCGATCTGTTGATTGCTGCCAGCGGCGATGGCCGGGTACGCATACGAAACAATCGGCACCGCGATTACTCTAGGACTTAAGGCTAAATACCGATTCTCAATCATCTTTCGAAGTTGCTGATTTTCCGCTTTGTACTGCTCAAGCTGCGAAAGCTGAGCCAGCGCAGTGGCGTACTTGGTTTTGACTTCGGCCAACTCAGCGGTACTAGAATATAAGTGACTGAGTGAGAAAAATGGCTGTTCAATATATTGAATAACAGTGGTCACCCGACTAGCAACTGGTACCAAACTCCCCTGCATGGCAATCACTACGGGCTCAACCCAACCAACCCGAGTTGCCAAGAACATTGCTAAGCTAAGCGCCACCGCCCAGATGCCCTCTTGCACCCACTGCTGTTTTGAACGATTCATTCTAATTTTTCCCATTCAGAGTGGCAATACCTTTGACCACATCAAGCTCTGCGGATGGAGAAACTACCACTTCTGTTTGAAATTTGTTGCTGACGTACTCGGCTAAACCCTTAAGCAAGCTACCGCCACCGGTAAAAACCAGACCAGATGACAAGGCAGTGGTCGCTAAATCGGTTGGTAACTGTGAGAAAAAAAGTTGAATATTGATCAGAATATCAGACAACAGTGGCTCAAACTCGGCCGCAATATCCTGACCCGCTACAACCACGGTTTTTCCAAGCTGGGAAGTCAAGTCTTTTCCTTGGATCGACATCTTCTTTTGTTTGACTAATCGGCCAACCATTGGTGAATCAACAAAACAGATCTCTCTTTTGACTTTCTCGGCCAAATGCCAACTGATGCTGCAATGCTCTGTTTGGCGAATTACCTCTTGAACTAATTCTGTAAACTGAACCCCACCCACTGGATATTTTCTAGCAGTGGCAATTTTCCCGGCACTAATCACCACCATTTGAGTAGTTTGACCGCCAATCTGAATTAAACAGACTGGCAGATCATCGGCTCTGAGTCTGCCCAGCTGACTGGCCGCTGCCAGAGAGGCTGAGACAGGAATGATGTTTCCCAAATGAGTTGAGTGGAGAGTTTGTAAAAAAAGCTGGCGTTCAATTGGCGATAATGTATCAGGCAAAGCCACGAAAAATTGATTGCCAATTAACTGAGGAATCCAGCTTGTTGGCAACTCTAACTGCTTGGCCATGGCCAAGCAGTAATTGGCAAGGTAACTTGTGTTGGCTGGAGCGGCCACTTGAATGGGAAAGATCACTTCAATTTGTTCAGCATTCTTGCCAAGCAAACGGTATGCTGGCTCACCAATGGCAAAGATTTCTTGACTGACCTTAGAAACTGCCACACAGGTAGGCTGATTAAAAATCACTTTTTCGGCATATAACATTCTAGTGTACGCCGAACCAATCTCCAGCCCATAGGTTTTTCGATGGGATTGGAGAGTGCGAATAAATCGTTTTTCCCGAGTCATCTCAGCCCCATTGTATATCACAACCCAAGTTTAGGTAGTAACGCAACAAACAGAAAAACTCACTATTCCAAGGATTTTCTAAGGAAGTATTAGACTCACTTCCTCAGGCTTGAGCCAAGCTATTCATGACATGAGCGCCAGAGTACCACTTGCCGTCGTTGAGCAACCGCTCTGCCTCATCAACTCGAGTTAATTTGTCGGCTTGATCGGCATAAAACTGGCGAAGACTGCTGACGCGCTCTCTGACCATTTCTTCTTTCAACTCAAGAGCTTTTTCAAGCATAATTTCTTCGAGGTCTGGAATCAACTTTTCCAGATAGACGATGATTTTCTCTTGCTTTTCTAGATCTTTTTCGGCGCTTGAATCAATAATTTTTTGGAGTTCGGCTGATTCATCAGAAGTGACCAAAAGCTTGACATCGTACTCCAAGAAATCCTCCCAAATTACCTGCTGCAGCTCGTCAAGAAATGACTCTTTTTGTTGATTAGTGCCATCTCTCACGCCCAACAAAAAAAAGATATTTTGGTCTTCCAACGCTTCTGAGCTTTGGGCTTCCAAACTAGTGGCAGTTGATTGAGTCGACGCGGCTATTGGTTGGGGTGGTTGAACAATCGGTTGAGGTGGTTCAGTTGGGGGCATCGTTTGATCGTTGGCGTCATTCATCGGCTCGGTGATTGGCTTACTGATCGCTTGAGTTGTCGATGTTGAGAGCGCTGGCGAAGGTGGCGTATATGCGTCAACATAGCTGGAATCACCAGCCGGGTTGGGCTGTTGGGCAGGACTAGTATTCATAACAAGTTTCCTATCTCTGTAGTTTACAATATACTAAAACCTGATCTCAAGTCAAACAAATATGACCAAAAAACTGCGATCCCAGACCAATCTGCCTTTTTTACTTTCGGCAAGTTCTTATCAATCGCTGGTAATTGCGCTGTTTCACCTATTAGTAGTGTTTGTACCGCTCTTTTTTACCTTCAACACCAGCGAACTGTTTGAGTTTAACAAGATGGTGGCCACGTATGCCATTACCGGTTTAATTGTCTGGGCCTGGGTGACTCGAATTATCATTAGCAAGAAATTTCTATTCAAACGAACCATTCTGGACATTCCAATTCTGCTTTTTGTTGGCTCTCAGTTGCTCGCGGTCTTTTTTTCGATCCATCCATATACTTCACTGCTTGGCTACTACTCGCGGTTTCATGGCGGCTTTCTTTCTGTCATCACTTACGTCCTGCTTTATTATGCCTTTGTGAATAATGTCGAAAAAAAACACTTGCCCGCTTTTTTCCTGTCAGCAATCAGTTCTGGCATGCTGGTTTCCTTGTATGCCTTTTTGGAACACTTTGGTCATTCTTTGAGTTGTCTGATGGTTAATGGTGGCAAAAGTTTTGGCGTTGATTGCTGGATTCAAGATGTGAAAAATCGAGTTTTTGCTAGTTTTGGTCAACCAAACTGGCTGGCTGCGTACTTGATCATGCTGCTGCCTGTCAGTTTTGCACTGGCACTAAAAAAATATCAAACATCAATCTTGAATTATTTGTATGTGGCTGCTTCAGTTTTATTTTTTGTCGTTACGGTGTTTACTCAATCCCGGTCAGGCTTTTTAGGTTTAGCGGTTGGCCTGGGCGTATTTTTAGGCTTGGCAATTGTAAGTTTGTCACTGCTCAAAACAGTCAGTTTGCTGAGACACACTATAACCTGGGTGGTAATCATGGGCATAGGAATGCTTGGCGCCGCGCTGATGTTTGGCACACCATTCACTCCTTCAATTCAATCCTGGCTAGTGCCGACAAAAGAAGCGGCGCCAACTCAGCAAACCACTACCGTCGCCGTTGTGAATAGACTGGATATTGGTGGTACAGATTCGGGCGAAATTAGAAAAATTGTTTGGAAAGGGGCGCTAGAAGTGTGGAAGCGCTACCCAATTTTTGGTTCTGGGTTAGAAACGTTTGGCTATAGCTATTATCAGGATCGACCAGTTGAACACAATTTGGTTTCTGAGTGGGACTTTTTATACAACAAAGCCCACAATGAATTCCTCAATTTTTTGGCCACCACCGGGCTGGTTGGTCTGACCAGTTACGTCCTGCTTTTGGGCTGGGTTTTGTTCTGGGCAACAAAAAAAATGTTTACCGATTCAAGTCAAAAAGAAAATGATAAACTACTGGTTTCTGCCATGTTAGGCAGTATTGTCGCCCTCAGCATTTCTAACTTTTTTGGTTTCTCAACGGTGATGGTAACCGTGCTGCAGTATCTTTATTTTGCCGCAATGGTTCAGCTGCTCACTCTGGAGAACACAGACGAAAAACCTGCACTCCCTCATCTTTCGTCAACCAGCTACTTTTATTTCTCAACTGCCACCTTGACTGTTCTTTTTGTTCTGAGTTGGGTTTACAACTACTGGAGTGCTGATGTGGCGTATTCAAAAGGTAAAACGTTAATGGACTCGGGTTACTTTCAGGAAGGCTCACAAGAACTCAATCGGTCAATTCAAAAATCTCCTCAAGAAGCCCTTTTTTATGACGAACTAGCTAGCCAATACTCAAAGTATGCCGTTGCCTACGCTCAACAGGGTTCAACAACTGAGGCTCAAGCCTTGACTACAGCCGCTATCCAAGTGAGCGACACGGTGATGAAGTTGAACAACCGACAACTAAATTTTTATAAAACCAGGGCTCGACTTTTTATCACTTTGGCTCAACTCAAACCAACACTGCTTGAAAATGCCCGCGATACTGTCCAGCAAGCCCGCCAATTTGCCCCTACCGACGCCAAGTTACTTTATAACTTGGGCGTGGTTGAGGTCAGTTTAGATCAAGATGACCAAGGCATTGCCGACCTAAAACAGGCAGTGGAGTTCAAGCCTAATTATGAATCAGCGCGATATCAACTAGCCTTGGCCTACCAAAAAGTGAATCAGCCAGACCAAGCTTTGGGTCAACTGACGTATATCCACGATAATCTCTCACCCACCAATCAAGAAGTAATTGATACAATAGCCTCAATTTCAGCCGAATTATCACAGCCAACAACGACAAAAAAATAACCATGAAAATTGTGACTATCCCTCATCCAACGCTGCGTAAAAAAGCTAAACCTGTTGAAGCAGTTGATAAAAAACTCAAACAGTTTGTCAAAGAGCTTGAGCAAACTCTGGCTGGGACTCGCCAGCCGATTGGAGTTGGTTTAGCGGCTAACCAAGTCAATGATCTACACCGTGTCTTTGCTACCAATATCAATCAAGAGCTGCGCTTATTTATCAACCCGCGGATTGTTAATCAAAGCCAGAAAATTATTTTTGGCGCCAAAGCCAAAGAAGAATATTTGGAAGGCTGCTTATCAATTCCCGGCATTTATGGCCCTGTACCCCGCTATCAGTGGGTAGAGCTGGCCTATGAATTGATTGAGAGTGAAGACTTGAAAACCAAAACAGAAAAGTTTGACGACTTTGCCGCCCGAGTGATTCAACATGAGCTTGATCACTTAAACGGAATCTTGTTTATTGATTACACTCTCAAAAATGACTTAGTGCTCTACCAAGAAAATAAAACGACCAACAAATTAGAAGCAATTGACTCAGCGCTGTTCCAATATGTTTAATCCTCCTCAAAAGATAATTGGTGTCAGTGTCGCCGGTTCAACCGAACGCACGGTTCAAGTTGCTCAAGTATTGCTGGAGTCACCAGATTTCCAGGTGCCCTGGGTGCTGACTGGCGGTCCAAAATTAGTTGGTAGAAAACAAGTCCTGACCCCAAATCCTGTTTCGGTCTGGGCAACAAGGCGCCAGATTCCAATTATTCAAATCGAGAAAAAAATTACTGACCAAATTAAGACTGAAGTTCAAGCTCAGCCAGCTGTTGATGTTTTGCTGGTCGTTGATTTTGGCTATCTGATTCCGGCCTGGCTGCTTGAACTGCCAAAGTTGGCACCGCTTAACATTCACCCATCCAAGCTACCTCGTTGGCGTGGCAGCTCGCCTGGTCAATTTGTGTTGTTATACGGAGAAAAGAACTCGGCAGTAACGCTGATGATCATGGACAGTGCGTTAGATCATGGGCCAATTCTAACCCAACTACCACTGGCAGTTGAAAACAGCTGGACGCAAACAGATTATTACCAAAAAAGTTTTGATTTGATTGCTGCTCAACTGCCAAGTTTGATTAGTCAGTTTGCTTTGGGGCAGCTGAAAACCACAACTCAACCAGACCAATCGCCAACTCCAGTCGCTCGACGCCTGATCCGAGATGATGGCTTCATTGAGTGGCAGAGCTTGCAGATAGCAATGCAGAGTTCGGCCACGCCAGACCAGACAAAATTAAATCCGTTGTTGACCGCCGCCGCCTCCGCCCATCCTTCGCTGGCAACCTTAATTAGCTGCGCCTGTCGCGCTTTGAGCCCCTGGCCTGGAGTCTGGACAGTAGTTCCCACCGCCCAGGGCGAACGGAGAATGAAAATTCTAGCCTGCCGCTGTTCGGAAAAAAATCAACTGATTTTAGAAACCGTTCAACTTGAGGGAAAACAATTAATGTCTTGGAACAAAATTAAACAGGCCATTCACTAGTTATTCAGCCTTGGCTGGCTTGTAATGCGTGGTCATGCCAGATTTTTTCAACATCCTTAGCATCTTGGTCGGCACTCGCATTCGTTGTCTCACACCCTCCACTAACACCGTAACGGTATGGAGATTATACTTAAAGGGGCGCTTTGAGCGGTTTTTGGCGTGAGAAACCTTGTTGCCGATGTGTGCAATGACAGGAAATTTTTGCGCAAATGCCATAGTGATCTTTCAAAATTCACAACGAAGAACTGCAATTGTACCATTACTTGACCGAGCGCGCAATCTGAAGCGATGTCTAAACTGACGGGGGTGTACAAAGCTTGTATAATGGCGAAATGGGTTTACTCCAATATCTAGCATCAAATCCAGTAGTCTTTTTTAGTTTGTCCATCACCTTGATAGTGGCAATCACCATCCATGAGTTCGCCCATGCCTGGGTGGCCGACAAACTAGGTGACCCAACTCCCCGGCACCAAGATCGATTAACCTTAAATCCATTGGCACATTTAGATCCAATTGGTACCTTGATGATTTTGTTCATCGGTTTTGGCTGGGGTAAACCAGTGATGTTTGACCCCTACAATTTAAAAAAACCCATCAGAGACGCCGCCTTGATTGCTTTGGCCGGACCAGCTTCAAACTTACTCTTTGCAACAATGATTGCAATCTTAATCCCAGTTCTCTCAGCTGTTTTTGGTCTGCCACTACAGATTGCTGAAACAATCGGCTTTATCGCGATTTATTTTAACGTCATGTTGGCCATCTTCAATCTGGTACCTGTCCATCCATTGGATGGCAGTAAAATTGTTCTGGCTCTGCTACCCAAACAGATGGCACTTGAATATGAAGATTTTATGCGCCGCTACGGCACCTTGGTCTTGATTGCTCTGATTATTCCTTGGTCTGGAACTTCCGCAATTTCTGCCTTAATCTTGCCGGTAATTAACTTTGTGGTCAATTTATTTAGTGCATTTTCTGGAATGGTGGGCAGTTTAATTTAAAGTTGCAGCAATGGTAATAACGCTGATAGCGAGGCAATTTTCTGAGCGTTTGAGCTAGTTGCTTGCCGATCAATCTGGATCGGCTTTAGCCCCGTCGGGCCATCTGTTTTCAAGAATTGAATCACTTCAGATTTGTCGTCAATCACGATTGCATTTTCTTCAAGCAAAGTTACAATCTCTGGAGAAAGTTTGTAATCAGCAATAATGAGGTGATCTGAACTAAAAAACTCAGCTAAACCGGTTTTTCGCAGTTTTTTTCGTTGCCAATCCTTATTGCCTTGACTAAAAATACCCAAAGTGAAGTGCGCCGAAAGTTGGGTTAAAACAGTTAATACCTCTGGAAAGAGTGCCTCGGCAAAGTTTTGAGCTAACCAAAAAGCAGCGGAAATATCTGCCATTTCTATCTCTGGTTGGTAAAAGGCAACGGTAGCAATAAAATCATCCGGATTATATTCAGTTCTTGAAGTGAGGTGACCAAGATACGCCTTTGCTGCCCGGTCAAAATTTTCTGGTAAAACGCCAATTTGCACCAGCGACTGGCGACAATTTTGAAGCAATTTTTGGGTGTCAACTAAAGTTTTATCGATGTCAAAGTACACTGTCTGCTCGGTCATTGTCTGCTATTATACTCATAATGTCAGCGATCGAAATTACCAGCCTGACCCTCGGTGAACTGGATACTAATTGTTACTTGGTTGGGTGTACTACCACCCGCCAAGCAATCATCATCGACCCGGCTGACGCCGGTGAGGCAATCGTTGACCAAGTTTTAGCCCTTCAGCTAAAACCAGCGGCCATTTTGCTGACTCACGCCCACTTTGACCATGTCTTGGGAAGCTTGGCTGTCCAGTTGAGTTTTGATATTCCTATCTATATACATCCTGCAGACAATAAGTTGTTGGCAAAAACCCAAGCAAGCGCCGAACATTGGCTAAAGCATCCGGTTGATCCAGTGCCCTCAGCCAACCTGCGGCTTACCGACGGCCAAATCATCCAGTTTGGTCAAACTTCGGTACGCGTGTTGCACACGCCAGGTCATACTCCCGGCAGTTGTTCTTTCCTTTATCGCGCCCAAAACTCCCCCGAAGCTAAAGAACACTTTCAGTTTTCAGAAGACTCAATTTTATTTGATGGAGACGTTCTTTTTAAAGATGCTATTGGCAGCACTCAGCACCAATATTCCAGCAAAAAAGATCTGTATCAGTCGTTGCAAAAGATCAGAGAGTTGGGTCAGCTTCGGATTTTTCCAGGACACGGAGAGGCGTTTAATAGCAGTGATCAGCCACTATTGAATTAGCTAAGACCAAATTTTCCATGTACGGTATAATGAAAAGATGAACATCCTCATCGTTTTTTCCACCTATTCTGGTAGCACGATGTCGGCGGCACAAGTCGCTCAACAAGTCTTTGAGGCAACAGGTAATCAAACAGCACTTACTCCAACTCTCGAGGCAAAACCTCAAGATTTCAATGACGCCGATCTGATTGTCATTGCTTCCCCTACTTGGGATTATCAAGGCGAAGAAGGGCAACCTCATGAGGATTTTGTGCAAGCCTACCAAACCTTTGCCGGTCAAACTTTTCCTGCCAAAAAATTTGCCATTCTTGTGTTGGGAGACAGCAACTTTAGTCATTTTTGTGGCGCCGCTGATCATCTGGTAAAATGGGTGGCCGACCTGCAGGGAAAGTTAGCGACTGAAACACTTAAAATTGATCAATATTACTTTAACGAACCAGAAAATGCCGCAAAAGTTAAGACTTGGGCGGAAAAATTGGCGCAATCGGCTGATTAAACCGAAATTAGAATAACGACTATGGCAGACCAGGTAAAACAGTTTTTGTGGAAAATCGGTGCCCCCGCTGGCTTTGGGGTGATGACGACTGGCCTGGCCATGAGCAAAATCGCCACCAGGTCTGGTTTCCATATCTTTGACTACACTGAGTACCCTTCTTTGATTCAAGGCGGCCACAATACCTACGAGGTCAATATTGCTGCTGGCTCAGTTACCAGCTCAAAGTGGATGATCGATTGCCTGGTTTGTTTGGCCCCAGAGACCTATAATCTGCATCAGCATCGATTACACCCGCAATCTCTAGTCCTCTTTGATTCAAAAGTCGGTTCACCAGAAAACCTTATTGGACTGCCAATTGACGTTCCATTTCAAAATCTGTTAAACGACTTAAAAGCTGGCAAAATCATGCTCAATATGATTGCCCTGGGCGCCAGCGTGGCTCTGCTTGAGGGAGATCTTGACGTTTTAACAACCATGATCGAGCAGCAGTTCGCCGCCAAAGAAGCCGAGGTTGCACAGATGAACAGTGCCTGCGCCTCAGCCGGCTTCAATTATGTCAAAGAACACTTCGCGGATAAAGTTGTGCCAGTTTTGTCTGGAGCTGAAGCGCCAGAAACCGCCCCAACCGTGCTGGACGGCAACACTGCTTTTGCCCTGGGCAGCGTGGCAGCCGACTGCCGCTTCTATGCCGCCTATCCCATGTCACCTTCTTCCTCCGTCGTCGAAATCTTGGCCGGCTGGCAAGATACAACCGGCATGGTTGTTCGCCACGCCGAAGATGAAATTGGTGTGGTCAATGAAGCGTTAGGTGCCTCGTTTGCCGGTGTTCGATCTTCAATTGGCACTTCTGGTGGTGGCTTTGCCTTGATGGCTGAAGCAATTTCTTATGCGGGCGTCGCTGAAATTCCCCTAGTGATGTTTCTGGCTCAACGCCCCGGCCCCGCCACTGGCATGCCAACCTGGACTGAACAAGGTGATTTGCTGTTTGCTAT
>PFDH01000051.1 GCA_002772705.1 Candidatus Pacebacteria bacterium CG10_big_fil_rev_8_21_14_0_10_44_11
AGTTGATTCCATTACTTCAAGATACGTTAGCGACCTCACTTTTTCAAGTCCAGCCGCACAAACCGATGACGGTCAAAGCAATCTTTAAAGTCAGCAATAGAAAACTGGTCGGAAAATTGGTTAAAAAACTGTTGATCATGGGTTTGGTCAACCTCAAGCAGTATAGTTCCTTCTGGCAACAGGTGACTGACAGCTTGATCAACTAGTAGTTTGATCATAGAAAAACCGTCCACACCGCCGTCCAGCGCCAAGCGTGGTTCAAAATTTTTAACGCCCTCATCAAGCTGGTTAATTTGATTGCTAGGAATGTATGGCAAGTTAGCCACAATCAAGTGATACTGGCCAGTCAGACCTGTTAACAAGTCATTTTTGATTAAGAGCGGTTGCTTCTTAGATAACCGCTGGGCATTGTTTTGAGCCACAGCCAAAGCCTCTGCCGAAATATCGGTCGCTGTCAACTGATATTCAATCTTTGCTTCTGCTAGGTGCTGATCTAGGCAGATCATCACTGCTCCGCTACCTGTGCCAACTTCCAGTAATTGCAGCTTTTCACCTGACCGAGCTCGATCAAGAAGCTCGGCAATCACCTGGAGAGCTAACTCAACCAGGCCCTCTGTCTCAACCCGAGGAATCAAGACTGACTGATTAACTGAGAACTCCAAACCGCAAAAAGTCACTTTACCGGTCAGATACTCGATTGGAATAGCGTTTGTCACCGTTTGATTACTCAACCCATATTTGGCTAACTGAGTTTGCTCGTAGGGTGTTAGAATTCGATCGTTCATACTTGTGTTTTAACTAACGGTTGCGGTATAAGTGTAGGAGTTTCTTATCAAGTGATTGTAGCGTATATCACGGCGTTTGGTAAAATGGATGGTTATGGCAAAAGAGCAGTTGCAAGGAACATTGAAAATAGTTACCGGTTTTTTTCAAGAAAACTTTGGCTTACTGGTAATCGTCAGTCTATTTTTTGTGGGTGGTTTCTTTTTTGGTTCTGTCTGGACAGAAAAACAGTACTCTCAGCGGCAAGCGACTGGTGGGAGTGATACGGGTCAAGTGGCCGGTCAAGTCACTCAACCAAGTCGTGACTTATCGATTGCTGGCTTAGTGGCCAAGGCTCAAGCCCTTGGTATCGAACCTGAGGCACTCCAAAGTTGTCTAGATGCTAATCAGACCGCAGAAAAAATTGCCAATCAAGTTGCAGCGGCAACTCCGGCCGGCATTGGCGGCACTCCCAGCACCGTGATCGTGGTCAATGGGGTACCCACTGAACTGATTCCAGGCGCTTTGCCGCTTGAACAAATTAAGCAAACTATCGACAAGTACTTGGCGGGTGAAGGGTCAACGCCAAACACTCAACTTGCCTCAATTCCAGCTGTATCAGCGGCCGATCATCTTCGAGGCAATCCTGACGCCAAAGTTATCCTGGTTGAATACTCTGACTTTGAGTGTCCATTTTGTGAGCGATTTCACCCAACAATGACTCAGGTTATGGCCGAATATGGAGACAAAATTGCTTGGGTCTATCGCAATTTCCCCCTTAGCTTTCATCCAAATGCTCAGAAATCTGCACAGGCAGCTGAGTGTGTCAGTCAGTTAACCGACAACCAAACCTATTGGCAGTACGTTGACGCCCTTTTTCAAACCTAACAGTGCTCCAAATGGACAAAGACTAGTTAGGATACAAAAAAATAATGCTGGCTAGAAAAACAATCAGGGCAATAAAAATACTGGCCAGGGTCGCTAATAACGCTACTCGAGATTTATTCATTCTCTCAAGTATAGCATTTGTTTGGCTCTATCGAGTACAATACAAGGTACGCGGTAAGCTATTCAAAGGAAAGATGTATGTCACTTAAACAACAATTAACTAAGCACATCATGGCGGCCATGAAAGCTAGCCAGAAACAAGAACTGGAAGTGCTTCGATATTTAATGGCGAAAGTTAAAAATGTCGAGATCGACCAGGGTGAACAATCCGATCAACAAATTCAACAAATAATTAGTAAACAGATTAAAGAAATGGATGAGGCAATTAGGGATTATCAACGCGCCGGACGCCAAGATTTAATTGAGAGCGATTCCGCCAAAATTGCCATTTTACAAAAATATTTACCCGAACCAATGACGACTGAGCAGTTGAATAGTTTGATTGACGAGATCATCGCCAAAAACCCAGATTGGCCGTTGGGTCAAGTGATTGGTGCCGTGACCGAAGCCACAGCTGGCCAAGCCAATGGTGGTCAAGTTGCTCAATTAGTTCGCTCCAAACTTCAATAGCGTAAAGGAACAGCCAGAGATGCGGCAAAAAACTGTCGGCGAAATGTTGCAAGATGAACGAGTAGCGCATCGAATTAATCTATCTGAGTTGTCCAAACGAACGCGGATCAGGGTTGAGTACCTGGAGGCATTAGAAAATAACCAATTTGCCAAACTGCCGGCAGCGACTTTTGTGAAAGGGTATGTCAGAAATTACGCTCAACTGTTTGGTTTTGACCCCCAATCGTTGTTGGCTCTCTTGCGTCGGGACTACAAAGAAAGCGCCAAAGGCAAACTTGTTCCTCGAGAGTTTTTGACGCCACTGCTAAAAAAACGGCGTCACCTTAAGCCGGTGACTTTTATCATGATCGGTTTGGTTGTTTTGTTTACCACCTTGCTGAGTTACCTTTCTTTTCAATGGTGGCTGTTGCAAAAACCGCCCAGGTTAGTGGTCACGCAGCCAAAAGAGTTTGCCCAAGTTGGTCCAAAAATAACCGTGACCGGCCAAACTCAGCCAGAAGTATTAGTGCTGGTTAATGACCAGCCAGTGGCGTTGCAACCAGACGGCAGCTTTTCTACCCAGGTTTCAGTGATGACAGAAGGGATTGTCAGCATCATAGTCGAAGCGACTGATAATCGGGGAAAAACTTCGCAGCTGAGCCGCCAGGTGCAGGTAGAATTTTAGGGCAACCTAGAGTAAGCTCCTAGTTGGCAGTTAGCAGTTGTTTGGGTTACGATTAATAACAATAGATTGAGGAGAAGATATGGAAGTATTACCGGTTGTTTTAACTAGTGTTTTGATTGTCTTAGCCCTCGTCTTGAGTATTGTTGGCGTTCAGTTGTTTTTAGTGTTGATGGGTGTCAAGAAAACGCTTAGCCGGATGAATCAAGCAATTGATCTGGCAGAAGAAAAGTTAGTTTCTTTTTCGGCGCCTTTCCAGGGTCTTGGAGGTGCAGTGGCTGGTATGAAAACAGGGTTTAAAGTTTTTGAGCTGTTCACTCAATGGTTAAATCGAAACAAAAATAAAAATGACTAAACAACAACCTGCCAGTGATTCTGGTTCTTTTTTGTCCGGTCTAGGAATTGGCTTGATTGGGGGAGCGGTGACTTATTTCTTGTTTGCGACAGAAAAAGGTGAAAAAGTGAAGGTTCGATTGGTAGAGGAATGGCAAGCAATTCGTACTCTCACTCAAGAGGCTTCAGGTCAGCCAGCGCAACTAACGACTTCAACTAAAGAGTCAATCCTTTCGTTCTTTTCAACTTTACTTTCACGGGCAACTGGAAAAAGTGAAGCCACTACCGATCAAAAACGCAAACCAAAACGAAAGAAAATGTTCAAAGGCATTGACTAAGTTTTTTCTTGTTTCATCATTTGATAGACGTCGCCACTTCAAGCTGGTACAATTTCAGCCATGACAGATGCTGATCAGCTGAGAAGTTCCTACTTGGCATTTTTTGAAAAGCGAGGACACGCAACTGTGCCTTCGGCCAGCCTGGTGCCTGAAAACGACCCGACAACTTTGTTCACTGGTTCTGGTATGCAACCGATGGTGCCATTTTTACTCGGCCAATCCCATCCCAAGGGTAAGCGGATTTGCAATAGTCAGAAATCGTTTAGATCACAGGATGTAGAAGAGGTGGGAGATAACCGTCACACCACTTTTTTTGAGATGCTGGGGAACTGGTCGTTGGGCGATTACTTTAAACACGAACAACTGGCTTGGTTTTTTGAATTTTTAACCAAAGATGTCAAACTCGATCCCGCCCGATTGTACGTCTCAGTCTTTGCTGGTAACGACGGTTTGGGAATACCGAGGGATCAAGAGTCGGCTGATATCTGGCAGCAGTTATTTAAAGCTGCTGGTATTAAGGCTGAAGCCACTGACTACCAACCAAAGCTTGGTCTGGGTCAGGCCAGAATCTTTTTTTATGATGAAAAGAAGAACTGGTGGTCGCGCTCTGGCGAACCAACCAAAATGCCTGCCGGCGAACCAGGTGGTCCAGACAGTGAAGTTTTTTATGATTTTGGCGCTCAGCTGCAGCTGCACGAGCAATCAGAATTTAAGGATCAGCTTTGTCATCCCAACTGTGATTGTGGCCGATTTTTAGAAATTGGTAACTCGGTTTTTATGCAGTACTTAAAACAGGCCGACGGCAGTTTTAAAGAGCTGCCTCAGAAAAACGTTGACTTTGGTGGTGGTTTAGAAAGGATACTGGCGGCAAAAAATAATGATCAGGACGTGTTCAGTACAGATTTATTCCAACCAATTATTACTGAGCTAGAACAATTATCGGGCAAGCGATATAAGGAAACAGAATTTATTGGTTCCTTTCGAGTGATTGCTGACCATTTGAGGGCAGCAGTGATGTTAGCAGCTGATGGCGTTTTCCCATCTAATAAAGAACAGGGCTATTTTTCTCGCAGATTAGTTCGTCGGGCGATCAGACATAGTCACAAATTGGGCATTAAAAAACAACTATTAAAACACTTGGTACCAATCATTACAAAGATGTATGAGAAGCCATATCCAGAAGTTTCTGAACAAGTTTCCAAAATAACCGACGCGTTAGTTAAGGAAGAAGAAAAATTTATTAAAACCTTGTATAAAGCATTACATGAATTTGACAAATTTCTAAGCCACAAATTTGGCAAAGTGGGAGGTGCTAAACAAGCTTTTGTTACTCCGGCAGATGCTTTTCGTTTTTATGAAAGTTGGGGATGGCCGATTGAAATTTTTATAGAAGAAGCTACTAGCAAAGGCGTCTCTTTAGTATCAGTCGATGATTTTCGTTCAGAATTTGAAAGTGAGAAGGCTAAGCATGCCGAAAAATCTCGAACGGCTTCAATCGGCAAGTTTAAGGGAGGTTTGCAAGACGCCAGTGAACAGACAATTAAGTACCACACCGCCACTCACTTATTGCAAGCTGCCCTGAGAAAAGTCTTGGGAGAGCACGTTCAGCAAAAGGGCTCGAACATTACCCAAGATCGCTTGCGGTTTGATTTTTCCCATTCGCACTCAATTTCAGTTGACGAGCAAAACCAAATCATGGCTTTGATTCAAAACTGGATTGCGGCTGATCTGCCGGTCAGCCGTCAGACCATGTCAAAACAAGCGGCACTTGAGTCGGGGGCGATTGCCTTTTTTATTGAGAAATATCCAGATCAAGTGAGTGTCTACACAATCGGGAATAATCCAGAATCAGCCTGGATTTCAAAAGAGCTGTGCGGGGGGCCTCACGTCAGTCGTACCGCAGAAATTGGTCAGTTGCAGTGGCTCAAAGAGCAGCCGGTTGCAGCCGGAATCCGCCGAATTTACCTCAAGTAAGTAGTTCGTTTAACTCACGACTCAGTTGCCAGATTAACTTCTATCTAGTGTTCTTGGTAAAAATTTGTTTTAATGGAGTAGACAAGCCGCAAGGTTTGTTGGCTTTGGTGGATGAGCCAGTAACTAATTATGGACTTGCCCAATCTTTTTTCTGCCGGCGGTGAAAGCGTTAATAAATCGATTATCTGTGTCGTTTTATCTGATTCTAGTGTTCAGTCGTTATTACTAAATATCTCTTTTCAGGGGACACGAATTTTAGAACGCTCAAAGGTCATTCCCTATACTGATGAAGCCAACTGCCTGATTAAAACTGACGAATCGTTGCAGGGGTTGGGAAAAGAATCAGAAAAAGTTAATGAAGTGCTGTTTGGTCTAGAACAAGCTTGGTTAGTCGCTGATGGCATCAGTGAAGAAAAAAAATCACTTCTCCACAAAATTAGCACTGATCTTTCGCTTAAGCCGGTAGGGTATGTAGTTCAGACTGAAGCACTGTATCAGCACTATCTGAGTCACAATATTCACGCTTCGATTATTTTGATCGTCTTTTCGGAGCAGTACATTACTTTGGTAGTGGTGGCTCAGGGTCAAATGAAATTGACCGAGAGTGTGGGTCGGTCGGCTGACATTGTAGCTGATATCAAAGAGGCCTTGGCTCGGTATGGCAAAAAATATGAAAATACTTATTTACCAGGTAAATTTGTCTGCGCCTCGTTTGTTTTGGGTGAGCCAGAGTTGACTTCGTATCAACAGACTTTGCTAGATGTAACCTGGAGCGATCAATTTCCTTTTGTTCAAAAGCCAGTCGTTGACGTGATGCGGCCAGATTTGGCGATGACCTTGATTGCCCAACAAGCTGGTCAGGCAATTGCCGCTTCAATGATTGGAACCGGGGTGGCTACACCACTAATGGCTAAAGAAACCGCTTCAGCTTCTGCCACCGCTGATGAGCTGGGTTTCTCTCAGGTTTCACCAGAACAATTTAAAAGGACTAATGAGGAGGATATGTCAGCAACAGCTCAGTCTAACGTCAGCTCATTTGGCATTCCAATTAAATCCAATCTTGCATCAACTCACTTTGACCAGCGTGCCACTGCCGTGCACAATCTAGATGCTGACGATGAGGAGTTGGCAATTATTGAAAAAAAGCCAAGCTGGTGGAAAGAATTGGTTCCTAATATGGCAAGTGGTTCAAGACCAGCAAAAACGCATAGTATCAAAAAAATGATCTTCATCGGGGCTTCGGCCGGGCTGGTGGCGTTAATCGCCATTGCTAGTATTTTTATCTACTTCTTTTCTCAAGTGACAGCGGTGATCGTACCCAAGTCAGTGCCAATCACCAAAGAGGTGCAATTAACAATTGACCCAAAAGCGCAGGTCAGTGATCCCCAAAATTTATTGATTCCGGGAGAGCTAGTTTCAAAGACGGTCACTGTTGATCATGAAATTGAAACCACCGGTGTCAAAATTGTTGGGGATAAGGCTAAAGGTGAGGTGACGATTTACAATAAAACTCAAGCTGAGAAAAAATTTGCAGCCGGTACGGTTATCAAGTTTGGCGAAATTGAGTTTACCGCTGATGGGGAAATTACGGTTCCAGCCGCAGTAGAAAATGGTGATAGCCTTAAGTATGGCGAACAAAAAGCCGCAGTGACCGCCTTTTTAATTGGAGTTGAGGGAAATATTAGTAAAGATAAAGACTTGATTGTGGCGGACTTTGACAAAAATACGTACTCAGCAATTTCTACCGTTGATTTCAGCGGTGGCTCCAGTCGGGAGATACGGGTGGTTGCTCAAGAGGACTTAGACACCGCTTTGAGCGAAGCCAAACAAGTGGCTTTCGAGGAAGCCAACACCGCTTTTGCTGACGATTCTCAAAATGGTACTTATATTTTGCCAACCAGTACAATTGAGGTCAAAGACAGCCGCTACTCGGCTGAACTAGAACAAGAAGCCGAAAAGCTTTCGGTCACGCTCTCAGCTCAAATAACAGGTTTAAGCTATCAAGTTGACGATCTCAAACCATTAGCAACACAGCTTCTGGCCTCAGAAATACCAGTCGGTTATGAGATAGATTCACAAGATCCCCAAATCCTGTCATCTCCGGCCGAAAGTGTAGATTCAACTGACAAAGTGGCTTTAACCGCTAACATCAGTACCACGGCCTTACCAACCCTAGAAGAAAATAAAATCAAACAATCAATTGCTGGCAAACCAATCGAAGAAGCTCAGACAATTTTGCAGTCAACCCAGGGAATCAAGTCGGCTACGTTTGTCTTCTATCCTTCTTGGGCTCAGGCGGTGATTACCTCAATTCCAACGGCGCTGGAAAGAATCACGATCGAAAAAATCAAAGAGTAGTATGAGCAACAATAAACAATCACTGCCCCAAGAAAAAATTGTGGGTCTGTATCGCGCAGCCCTGCTTCATGGCGTGCCGCTTGAGACGGTCGAGACCAGCCTAGAGATCCATCTGGATCGCTTGGCAGCGACGGAGGCAATTGAGGACTCCCAGGCACAAGCAACGACCCTCCAACTGCGCTCCTCGCTCCATCCAGCCATTCGACTTGGGGCGTTTTTGTTGCCAGTTTTTTTTATCACCATGGGTTTGTTTCTAGTGGCTAGTGCGGTGGTGCCGATTATTGGCTATTACTTTCAAGATGAGTCCAACCAGACTGCGCAACTAACTTCACCGATTCCTTCAGAAGAAGTGATGGACGTCACGCCACTAGTCATTACTCAAGCTAAGGCTCAAGGTCAAGATAGTCCGGGTCTTGTTTATCACACCCCAAAAATTATCGACGTTCAGCTTGACTATACTAATCTTTCAAATTGGTTTGACCCAGCTACCATTGCCGATCTTCATTTTGATCAACCTTCAGATCATCAGGCTGACTACTTTATGATTGACATTCCCAAACTAGATATAACTAACGCCAAAGTGGCGATCGGCGGCACTGATTTGAACAAAAGTCTGATTGCTTATCCGGGCACTGCCATGCCGGGTGAGTATGGGGCGCCAGTGGTTTTTGGTCACTCGGTGTTACGCCAGTTTTACAATCCGAGCCAAAAGAATCCTCGCCGTTATACTTCAATTTTTAGCACAATCATGACGCTAAAAACCGGAGATGAAATTTTTGTTACTTATGATGGCATCAAGTATACTTACGTGGTGCAGGATAAAACTGAAGTCAAACCGACTGATGTCTTTATTTTGGCTCAGAAGTATGACTCCCAGCTGCTCAAACTAGTTACCTGTACACCAGAAGGGACGTATCTGAGGAGGGGAGTAGTGACTGCTCAGTTGATAAAAACTGGTGAGGAAGGCTAAAAGCAATGGCAGGTAAGTTAAAAGTTTTGGCGATAGATTTTGGGACAGTGCGCATCGGTCTAGCCTTGTCCTATGGCACACTGGCCGATCCCCTGACTATTATTCCCAATGATAATCAAGCAATCAGTTATATCTGTAAGTTAATTATGGATTATCAAGTTAATACCGTTGTGGTGGGAATATCTGAAAATGAAATGGCCAAAAAATCGCAACAGTTTGTCGATCGGTTAAGACAAGTCATCTCAACACCAATTATCTTGACGGACGAAACACTCAGCACCAAAACGGTGAGGAGTAAGTTGGCTGAGCAAAAGAAATCACAAAAGCGACCAGTTGATCATTTGGCAGCGGCGGAGTTCCTTCAAGAATGGCTTGATACACAGCCACAATAACCACAGTTACCTGGTTTCCAGAATTTGCTATACTAATTCTGCATGCCCAATCAAAAGCTTGACCTGCCGGTGCCGCCCTCGCTTTGGCGAAGTATTGGGCCATCTTTCATTTTGTTAGGATTAGCGCTTGGCAGTGGCGAATTGCTTCTTTGGCCTTACCTGGCAGTCAACTGGGGTTTAGGTTTGATGTGGGGAGCGTTGCTGGGAGTGAGTTTTCAGTACGTTCTCAACACTGAGGTGATGCGCTACAGCTTGTATTGGGGCGAAAGTGTCTTTACAGGTTTTCGCCGACTCAGTATTTTGCTTCCAGTTTGGTTTATTTTTTCCACTTTTATTCCCTGGTCTTTGCCAGGTTTTTCCTCAGCTGCCTCAGATATTTTTGGTCAGTTTCTGCCTGGTATTCCTAAGGGCGTTTTTACAATTGGGTTGCTCTTGTTAACTGGTTTATTATTGTCTTCCGGCAGATCTGTTTATAAGACGATGGAACGTTTTCAGAAAGTGTCTATCTTTATTGGCCTTCCATTCATTCTCTTTTTGGCCTACAAGATTACCAATCCCAGTGATTGGACGGCCTTGGCTGGTGGCCTCATCGGCAAAGGTGATGGCTGGTGGTTTTTCCCAGAGGGGGTGGCAATTGCTTCTTTTTTGGGTGCCTTTGCCTACGCTGGGGCTGGGGGCAACTTGAATTTGGCACAATCGTACTACATCAAGGAAAAGGGATTTGGGATGGGCAAGTATATGCCAAAACTGTCATCGCTGTTTTCAAAAAATTTTAAGGCAATGAGGCTTGAGGGTCAGACCTTTGGTGATACCCCCGCCAATCGACGAAAATGGTTGGCTTGGTGGCGATTGGTTAACCTGGAGCATTTTTTAGTTTTTGCAACGTTGAGTGCGGTCACGATTGCTGTTCTCTCAGTCTTGGCTCGATCTCTGGTGTATGGATCAGAAGTTGAATCTGGTCTGGCCTTTTTATACACTGAGGCTCAAGAAATTAGTCTCAGAACCTTGCCGGTTTTGGGCACGGCTTTTTTGTTGATTGCCGCGATAATGCTTTTTTCAACTCAAGTGGGAGTGCTCGAATCATCTTCCAGAATAATCTCAGAAAACGTGATCTTATTGTTCAAACGGAAAAATCAGAAGGTTCACTTAAGTAAGTTTTTCTACATTGCTCTCTGGTCTCAAGTTGGACTGGGTATGCTTGTTTATTTGATTGGTTTTAAAGAAGCTCGATCCCTGATTTTACTCTCGGCAGTGCTCAATGCGGCGGCAATGATGGTCTCATTCGTACTGATCTATATTCTTAATCGGTCGCGGTTAGCAGCAACATATCAAGCTAGCCGGTGGCGGATCATTGCCATGGCTGCCGCTTTTCTGTTTTTCCTCTACTTCTTGATCCAAACCGTCAACAGTGGTCTAGGCTAACAGCTGACAAAGTAATAGCCTTGTTGTGAAACAACAATCACCGCCCTTTCACATCTATTTGGCATTTTTGTGTGTTCCATCTTAACTCAAGTAGCATAGGCTACTATCGTCAATCTGAGCCTGCAAAAATGCTCA
>PFDH01000046.1:0-29979 GCA_002772705.1 Candidatus Pacebacteria bacterium CG10_big_fil_rev_8_21_14_0_10_44_11
GCCCTGGTGGTTGTCCTCAAACCAAAGCGCACCATGATAAATCTCAGCTCGATCGAAACCAAGCCGCCGGTTTCTTCTGCGACAACGTTCCACGCCAAACCCAATCCACCCCCGCCACCAATTCCCAGCTTTGGTACAATTTTGCCAACCGAGAAATCTAGAACCAACCTGGTCACCGCTCATCCAGAAACGATTGAAACGCCACCAATAGAAGAAATGAAAGCCCAGGCCGCTCAAGGCAGCCAAACCATGTTAGAACGATTAAAGGCTAAAGGAATTCAAGCGCCAGCACCAAAGGCTGAGTCAGCCAGCCAAATCTCCCAGACTACCCAACCAGATCAGGGCGAGCCACCAGTCCAAACGACTCCTCCTTCGGATAATTCCTGGCCAGAAGACGAGATGGTGCGCTAACGCTGTAGACGGACAGCAGATCTTAAGAATTTTTCACCTTTCTCACCAGCGCCACCCCTAGAACCTATTTTGGAACCTTCTTTCGTAATGAAAGGCATCAGGTTTGAGGAAAAAGATGTTTTCTTCTGACGAAGGAGTAGCCAGGATTACTTCTAGGAAGAAAAAACATTCTTTTTACCAAATTCTGATGCCTCGTAATAGAATGCAGATTCCAAAATAGGTTCTATGATATAATACTTTCTCTATGTTCAGCCCTGGTCAGTACCTCCGCGAAGTGTCTGAAGAAGTAAAAAAAGTTTCTTGGCCTTCCAGGAAACAAACCATCGAAATGACAATCTTGGTGGTTGGAGTAAGTTTGCTGATTAGTGCCTACATTGGTGCCCTTGACTATGTCTTTCAACAAGTAGTAGTCAAAGTATTGTTAGGAGCCTAAAAATAGTAAGTTTCTATGACCGCAAAAGCTGCACAAACCAATAACTCAGATCAAGACCAGATGACCCCGCCCGAAGTGCAAGAGGTTAAAGTTCAGACCCCAAACATGATTACGGTTTCAGAAACCGAGAATAAAAAGGCTCGCTGGTACGTGGTGCACACCTACTCCGGCCACGAAAACAAAGTGGCAGAAACCCTGAAGCAGCGCGCTGAAACTCTCAACTTAACCGAAAAAATTATTTCTATTTTGATTCCCACTGCCGAAAAAATTCAGATCAAGCGCGGTCAACGTAAAACGGTGCACGAAAAGATTTTCCCTGGCTACATGTTAGTTCAAATGGAATTAACCGATGACTCTTGGTTAGCAGTTCGGACTACTCAAGGCGTGACTGGCTTTGTTGGCGTTGGCAATAAACCCACTGCTCTGCCTAAACATGAAGTCGACGCCATCAAAAAGTACATGAGTCAAGCTGCACCACAATACAAGGCCGACTACACTGAGGGCGAAGCGATTCGCATTGTTGACGGTCCGTTCAACGACTTCTTGGGTACCGTTAACTCAATTGACGAGGATAAAGGCAAGGTCGAAGTTTTGGTCAACATTTTTGGCCGAGAAACACCCGTTCAGCTGGATTTCTTACAAGTTAAAAAAGTATAGTATAATCGTCGTTTCTCGTGATTCAGATCAAGAAACAAGCAGAAATTAAATATGGCAAAACAAGTCAAAAACGTTCTCAAACTAAATCTTTCGGCTGGTACGGCAACCCCAGCGCCTCCAGTCGGGCCAATTCTTGGTCAAGCTGGCATCAACATGATGGATTTCTTGAGGCAGTACAACGAAAAGACTAAAGATCAAAAAGGCCAGATCATTCCCGCTGAACTGACCATTTACAAGGATAACAGTTTCACCTTTATCCTAAAGTTACCGCCAGTTAGTGCCATGATTTTGCAAACTTTGAAACTCAAAGCTGGTGGCGCCACCCCAAGCAGAGAAAGTGCTGGAGTCTTAACCATGGATCAAGTCAAAGCCATTGCTGAGAAAAAAATGCCAGACTTAAACACCGAATCTTTAGCAAGTGCCATTCACTCGGTGATTGGGTCAGCCCGGAGCATGGGAATTCAGGTCAAGTAATCATAACTAATTTCGGATAAAGGAAATATGGGAACTAAACGCAACGTTGACATGTCTGACAACACCGATACCATTAAGGTAGTCGAGTCTGAAGGGACACAAGAAGAGCAAACAACGGAGAAAAAGGCGAAAAAAGAGCACAAACGCAGCAAGAAATATGCTTCTGTCCGCTCTTTGGTTGATAAAACCAAGCTGTATGACGCCTTCGCCGCGGTCGAACTTGTTAAGAAACTTTCCTATTCTAAATTTGTCGGCACTGTCACCGCCGACGTAGTGGTTAAAGACATCGGTACCCAAGTTGATGTAGCTTTTCCCCACTCTACTGGCAAAGTCTTGCGCGTGGTCATCGCTACCGATGAATTGTTAAAAGATATCGAAGCTGGCAAAATTGAGTTTGATATTTTGCTGTCTCAACCTGCCATGGTTCCCAAACTAGCCAAGTTTGCCCGGATTTTAGGTCCAAAAGGCCTGATGCCCAATCCAAAAAATGGCACCATTACCCCCAACCCAGAACTGCGCAAAAAAGAGTTGGAAAGCGGTAAAGTTACTTTCAAAACCGAGAAAAAACAAGCCGTGATGCATATTACTTTGGGCAAAGCTTCGATGGAAACCAAAGATTTAGTTGAGAACGTTCACACTCTGATTGAAGCTCTGGGACTGAAAGCTTCAAAACTGACCCTGACCTCAACGATGAGTCCAGCGGTTAAGGTGAAGTTGAGTTAAAATCAAGGAATAAAGTAATTAGAATGTTATAATTTTTCCTTAAAAATGAATATTAATATAGAAATAAATTTGATCTGGTTATTTCCAAACAAGAACTAGCCAAACACTTTGCTGGCGTGGTAGAGGCCACTGACCAACCAAGATTTTTGCAAAATACAGACTGGAGCACCACTGAATCGTTTTTCTTAACTGAAACAAAAAAATTAAGCCCAGAATTTTTGGGTTAATGCTTTGAAAAATTTCGTTAGTTGCAGATTGTCTATATCATTCTCATATATTAAAATGCAGCTATGGCTAAAGGTCTGCCCGAAATATTGACAGAAACAGTTCAAATCTCTTTTCCAATTTCAAAATCAGGGTTATATGCAATCAGTATTACTGCTCGATGTAAAGACAGTAGTGATTTGCGGGTGGAAATTGACAATCGGTTATTTAGAGAAATTCCCCCAAAGAAAAATATTCAAAAATATGATATTCCTCCAGCCTGGAATGGGAATCAACTAAGGGGTTTACAACAAACCAATGTTTTTCTGATTAAGCTTGAGAGCGGTGAACATACCCTAACTTTTTTCCCAAAAGGCCAAGCTACTGTTGAGACGTGGGATTTTTGGGCCATTGATGATTCAACAGATATCACCTTTAATCTTGACAAACAAGCTGAAGATGGTGATAAACGGCCTTGGTTTAGCTTTGTTTTAGTTGATCTTCCGCTTGTTTCAGTTTTAGCACAAGTTAGCGTTTCTTGGCACTATTTTGATGGTGATGATGCAAAAGTAGCAATTGATAATCAACTCGAACCTAATCCCAATTCATTACTTTGGAGAAATTGGGTGTGGCATGCTACACCTATCCAATTGTTCAGCGGTCCAAAAAAAGAGCAGAAAATTTTTACCAAAAATCTATCATCAGGAATGCATTATCTTGAGCTTTGGGCTGACAAAACACCAACTTTGCATCAAGTGAGTCTAAATTTAGGAAAGATTGATTTGAAGCAAAAAACAGATCAAATCTCTCCTATCCCAACAGTTTCTAATCCTGAGTGGACAGGAAATTTTGCTGATGATCCAGACCAAATCATTTTAGCTCGAGTTCTATTTGGTGAAGCACGCAATACTCTTGTACCAGATGAAGCAAGAATTGCCATTGGTTGGGTGATAAAAAATAGAGTTGACAGCAGTGGATGGTCCAACTCTTACCGAGAGGTTATTACTACCCCATCTCAATTTAGTTCTTTCAATCGTGGTGATGACAATAGACCATTTGTTGAAAACCCACTTTATACAGATAACCCAATTGACAAAAAAGCTTGGGAACATGCTTATGAGCTAGCCGGAAAAATCATCTCCAATGAAATAGAAGATCCCACAAAGGGAGCTAATCATTACTACGATGACAGTATCAGTACTCCATCATGGGCTGAGAACCAACAACTAACGCTCACAATCTCGTATTTAAATCAATACGAAAAGAAAGTTTCTATTTTCTTCTTTCAACTATGAAACGCAAAAACTACCTATATTTTTTTGCCTTCAGTTTACTTTTGGTCATTGTGACAACTACTGGTTTTAGTTTTTATTTGAAAGATAACTTAGTTCAAGAGATTAGTAGATCAACTTTTTCTCCCGTAACCACTAATCCTACTAACTTAGTTGACGTGATGAGCATTGATCAAGAGGATTATCAGTATCTTTCAAATAAGGAAGATTACACAGTTATCTTCACAAAGAACAATACACAAAGGTACGTATACTTTAATGACAAACCACTTACATCATTTGCACTCTCTCCCTCTCGAGAACAAGCAGCTTTTCTTTATCGAGTAGATAATGAATCCCAAGAGGAACAAGCCCTGATTTTGCTTGGAAAACAAGCTGATAGAAGCAAGGAAATTTATCACACGAAGGATGTATTCTGGGATATTACAAGTCATATTCAGTGGCTTGGCAATGATCATCTCTTTTTCTTACGACACTGTGGTACGTCTTGCCAAGGCGTAACATTATTGGATATTCGGTCTAGTGAAACTAGTAACGCTACATTGTCCTATTCCTCTTTTTCTGACCAACCCCCGATGACATATTTTAAGGATTGGTTTGGGCAGGAATACAAAATGGGTGGATTATTGGATAAGTTGCTATCCAGAACTGATAATAACCAGCATTACTTGGTTTTTGTACTGAAAGATATAGAAGGAAATTATCTCGAAGAAAAAGAGATTCTTTTCCCAAAGTTGTGAAACCCTAATTGAGAAAACTTAAAAACTATTTTCTCTTTTTTCAATTTTCTCCCTGCAACTAGCCACAAACTCTGTCAACTTGAGCACTTCCTGTCCTCCACCGTCGCGATTTCTAACCGCTACCGTTTGTTGCTCGGTTTCTTTGTCACCGACTACCGCCATCAGTGGCACTTTTTGCAGTTGAGCATCGCGAATTTTGGCTTGAAGGCGTTCTGAACGACCGTCAACCTCTACCCTGACACCAGCATGACGCAGCTCGGCGGCTACTTCGTTGGCATACTCTTGATGGCGATCAGTGATCGGCAAAACTTTGACCTGGACTGGCGATAACCAAACTGGGAACGCTCCGGCATAATGCTCAAGCAAGAACGCCAAGAAACGCTCGTGGACTGACAACGGCGCCCGATGAATCACAAAGACTTCGCTATTTTTCTCGCCATTTTCGCCAACATACGACAAGCCAAACCGCTCGCTAGCAACAAAATCCAGTTGAATGGTAGACATCGTCTCTTCTCGACCAACCACCGACTTAAACTGGACGTCAACTTTAGGGCCGTAAAAGGCGGCTTCATCATCAGCTTCGACAAACTGAACGTTCTGCTCTTGCAACACTTCGCGCAACACTTGCTCAGAATACTCCCAGTTCTCGGGCTGGTTGATGTATTTATCGGTGTGAGCTGGATCCCATTTTGACAATCTAAACCAATAATCCTTCAAGCCAAAAATGGCAAAATAATCTTGAGTTAGGCGCAAAACGCTGGCAAACTCAGATTTGATCTGGTCTTTGGTGCAGTAAATGTGAGCGTCGTTCATGGTCATTGCCCGGACGCGCAATAATCCCGCCAGTGTCCCCGATAATTCGTTTCTGTAACAAGTACCATACTCGGCCAACCGAAGCGGCATTTCGCGATAACTTCGACTAGCATGTTGAAAAATCCGGTGATGATGCGGACAGTTCATGGCTCTCAAGTAATACGTGCCATCATCCATCACCATTGGCGGATACATGCTGTCTTTGTAGTACGGCAAGTGACCAGATTTAAGATACAGTTCTGCTTTGGCGATGTGTGGGGTTGCCACCCGCAAGTAACCGGCCTCGGCTTCTTTTTCTTTGACCAGTTTTTCGATTTCGTCCCTGATGATTGTGCCTTTGGGTAGCCACATCACCAGGCCTTTACCCACCATTTCGTCAATAAAAAATAGCTCTAGTTCCCGTCCCAGTTTGCGGTGATCCCGCAACTTGGCCTCTTCTTGCTGCTTCAAAAATTCCTCCAACTCGGCTGCAGAGAAAAAAGCGGTGCCATAAATGCGCGTCAACATCGTGTTTTTTTCGTCTCCCCGCCAATACGCACCGGCAATTGATAGCAACTTGAAGTGCTGAAGTGCTGCTACTGGGTTGTCAACGTGTCCGCCGCGACATAAATCTTCAAATTGGCCGGAACGATAAAAGGTAATTGGCTCACCTGTGCCAACAATTTCATCAATCAGTTCTAACTTATATTGATTGCCCCTTACTTTCTCTTTGGCCTCTTCTGCCGAAACTTCCTGCCGCTCAAAACCTTGCCAATTTTTGACTATCTGTCGCATTTTTTCTTCTATTTTGGGTAAGTCTTTATCAGAAATTGGCTGAGCACATTCGAAGTCATAATAAAAGCCATCCTCAGTTGCTGGACCAATCGTCAACTTGGTCTGCGGCCACAATTCTACTACCGCTGCCGCCAGTAAATGAGCTGCCGAGTGTCGTAGCTGTTCTAACGCTTTTTTCTGATCTTCTGGCATATTCCCTTTCATTAGACTTGTTGCGGAATAAGTAACAAGTCTATTGTATCTTAACAGGACTTGTACAAAAAAACCCGCTTGGCGGCGGGATTTGAAACTACCTCAACCACACCCCGCGTTAGCGACTGGTAGTAATGGTAGTTTGTCTGTTGCAAATCATCTGTCACCTATTATATAAACATAAGAAGCAATTTCAACTCCTTCTTTCGTCGTGAAAGGCACTAAATTCGAGGAAAAAGTCGCTTTCTTTTGACGAAGGGCTAGCTTGATCTAGCTCGAGGAAGAAAAAGTGATCTTTTTACCGAAGCTTAGTGACTTGCAACAGAATGCAGGGGTTGGAATTGCTTCTAATATTTCTGCAAGGAGTTGTTGAGTGGGCACTTCTGCTGAATTTTTAAGTCAGTTACCATTTCACCTTAATGATAAAGAGTTAGGTTTTGTTTTCCCCGAGTATAAGTTACTGGTTCTTCCTCAAGAACGAGCACACGTTCTGGCTATTGAGTGCCTTATTTTTGAATGGAATGATAAAAAAGTTGAACGCTGTACAAATTTGGGTGGAAAAATTATTAACTCACACACTCATGAATCTTATATTTACTCTTGCGCTCTGTTCAGTAGCGGTAATTTGCAGGCTTTGATTGCTAGAGTTTCACTGCACGCTGATGATTCACTCATTTTTGTGGAACTGTTTGCTAATTCTAAAGAGGAGTTGGCAGAACACAAACAATCATTGATGGCTCTGTTTAATGAGTATCTTCGAAGACTAGAAAATACTCAACAGGCAACTGGTTCTGACCCTCTTGAGCTCAGCCTGGCCAGAAAATGTCGAATGGTCTTTGGCAAACCTAAAAAAGATATTCCAGCCCTTGGACATCTGGGAACCAGAGGCTTAATCGTCCCCTTACCCAATACCGCCCGATTGAGTTAACACGACAAGGTGCCCACTCACTACCCAGCAATTACAGCCAAGTATAGGAGCCAGCCTTGTCGTATTTTTAGAAATGAGCCTTGCTCTATTTCTCTTCATCAAGCCGTTACTTCTTGGTAGTGACCGGATCGGTCATCATCTTGAACTGGAGTAATACGCTTGACGGCAATTTGATTGGTGACTGGATCAATCCAGACCATCGCTCGGTGCGCCTGGAGGGTTTGCTCCAGCGCTTTTAACATTTTTCTTGAGTACATCGATGAAAGAGGTGTGTCTGACATCGTGTCCTTTCTAGTGAAGCCTATCCGGTTCTAAAAAACCCCCGGTTGTTGGCGGGGGTTTTGTGCTTCACTTTGTTTTACTTCTCTTAAGTCACAAAACCCCAGTCTCCTTGTATTGGATGACAATTGTGCGAAGGAAAGCTGGATTCAGGTGCCACAAAGTTTTCATGCTGGACTGTAAACTACACTATTCTTACTCAAAACTCAATGCATATTGAGTACTCATATCTGTGGATTTTATACCCTCCACTTGAAGATTAATTGGACTGAGAGTCATCTTCTTCAGGCTGTGTTGAAGAAACTATTACATCTAGATATGCATTGATCATACTATCTTCAATTTTTTGACCACTCAGGAAAACCAACAAAAGAAAAGCCCCTCTTAACTCTTTGTAGCGATCTTGCTTCTCTTTATCTATTGCACTGGAGGGCTTGAGATTATCAAAAAAAGCATCAAGCAACATGCCTAATTCCCTTTCTTGAAACTCCCGAGCAACCCTTTGTGCTTCCTGTTGTGTTCCATCGGTAGGCAGTCGGCTCAGATCAGTTTCGAAATTGGCAATTTCTGCAAAAAAATCAGCAAGTGCTTCACGCGCAGCCGTGTTGTTATCAGAACTGTATTGCTCACCTAACTGAGCAATGGCTGCTGTCAAATCCCTAGACACCTGTTTTTGTTCAGGGTCATCTGGAATAAAATCTGCTACATCTTGAGTATATTGTTTGGCTTGATCTACAAATTGCTGATTTCGGCCCTGTTTTTCAGCAAACCAGACCATTCGTCTGACTAGATCCTTAAGAACAGCATATGTCGGCGCGTGTCTGAATGAGTCTTTGTCGAAAAGGGGAAAAATAGTTTGATCTAAAAGAGGGGTCAAAGAAAAAACATCTCTTAGTCTTCGTTCGGTTTCGGCAGTAATGCTTCCTGACATAGTTCTCCGTTTCTATTCTAGCTCGTCCAGCTAGGATTATTTGAATTATAGTTTACGAAACTATATCAAAGAGTGTCTGTTTGTCAAACTTCCCCATTTACCACCTTTGTGATATACTACTGGCTTCAATCCAAAGACAGCGCGCGGTTGCAAACCAGCAACGACCTGCAACCATAAGCCACGCCGAGGAAAGAACCAAGTCGCCTTTTGCCACACTCGCTGTGCCACCAAAAAGCCTCCCCACTCTTTTTTCTTCTCTGGTTTGAACACACTTTGTCGTGATGTATTTGTTTTATAGAAAAAGGTAAACAATGCCAAGTCAGAAAAATCAGCAACAACTTGAAGTGCTCAAGGCAAGCGTTAGCAAGGCCAAATCGCTGGCAATCGTCGATTTTGCCGGCACAACTGTAAATGACCAGGTTCAACTCCGTCGGGAGATCAAGCGGGCAGGTGGAGAATTTATTGTCACCAAAAACACCCTGATCAACTTGGCTCTGGGCAAAGACCAGCTCAAAGAATCCCTTCAAGGTATGACCGCCCTGGTTTTGTCATTTGCTGACGAAGTGGCCGCTCTCAAGCCGCTTTTCAAGTTTCATGAGGACAACGAAAAACTAACCATCAAGCAGGGAATGCTTGATGACAAAGTTTTGTCCGCCGATGAAGTTGAGAACTTAAGCAAGTTACCAGGCAAAAAAGAGCTGATTGCCACTTTGATCAGCCGACTGCAAGGCCCGGCCTACGCTCTCGTAAACGTCCTGAAAGCCGGTCAACGCGACTTAGTCTATGTTCTGCAAGCTATCGCTAAAAAACAGGACTCAGGAGCGTCAGAAACCATCGCTGTAACTGAGCCTGCCGCCCAAACAGCAAGCGCCGCCTAATTTAGTAGTAAACCGTGTCATTAAAAACACAAGTCAGAAAGGAAATTATGGCAGAAGACACAAAAAAAGAGAGTAAAGAGCTCTCAAAACCAGTACAAACCATTCTTGATGGAGTCAAGAAACTCTCGTTAGTCGAGGTTTCACAGCTCGTCAAAGCGCTCGAGGCAGAGTTTGGCGTTTCCGCCGCTGCTCCCATGATGATGGGTGCCATGCCTGCCGCCGCCGCTGCTGAGCCAGTCGAAGAGCAAACCGAGTTTGACGTCATCTTAAAAGACGCCGGAGCCAACAAAATTGGCGCCATTAAGGCTGTCCGTACTCTTAAACCAGACCTCGGTCTAGGTGAGGCCAAAGCTTTTGTGGAGTCCGCTCCTAAAAAAGTCTTGGAAGGTGCCAAAAAAGAAGACGCCCAAGCAGCCAAGAAAACCTTGGAAGACGCCGGTTGCGTGGTTGAGTTAAAGTAACTGTTTTCTTCTTTAGAAGAATACAAAACCCTCGCGCCAGCGGGGGTTTTTGTTGTGTTGTTTGGTTGTTTAATGTGGTTAAACTACAATATTACTTAATTACTTAGAAATTTCTATTGATGCATACACTCAAACTTTAAGCATCAAAATATTATTTTTCAAATGCTATCAAGTTTTCCCTCAGTTATTAACAGTCATTTTAATATAGGCCTCTGATAATAATTATATAGGCTTGTTTTGTGCATAACGCTGCTCTTCCGTTCAAAACCCCCAAAATCCCTATTTTCCCTCTTGACCCAGTTGGACTTAGTCTGCTACTTTTAAGCTAGTAAAGAATATGTTTGTATGATTTCTCACCGGTTATGAGGGTATGCTTTGTAAAGGGCTTACCCATCGTACAAAACTGTTCCTTCAGAGGAACAAACTATATTGAAAGGATGCGTGCCCATGAACGACCAATTTACTGCCCAGACACCGGCTGTCTCGAGTGCAGTCACTGACGACTTTGATTTTGGTGACGATGATCGGAAAACCGGTCGCGCCGATGACGCCAACAAACTGGACATCAACAACTTGCCTGACCTATTAACAGTCCGCGAAGTCGCTGATTTATTGCGGGTTTCCCCTCTCACCATCAAACGATGGGGCAAACGGGGCAAATTGCCGGCAATCAGGATCAACTCCAGAGGTGACCGTCGCTACAAAAAAGACTCAGTTCTTTGGTTGCTGGGGGTTAACCCAGCTGAATAATTACAAATACATATACTTTCGAATTTTACAGATGAGCAAAAAGAATTAATATGTTTTTGAAAGGTGTCTGAGACGCTGACAGGTAATGTACAGAAAAGCAGTCTCCACTGTGGAAGCGACTCAGTCAAGCTTGGAGAAGGTGCCAAGCGTCCGAGAAAAAACATTTTACTTCTTTTTTTAGATTGACTGAAAAACCAGTTTGATAAATTCGAGTAACTTTAACTGCCGGCGCCACCGCCACGGCTCTTGCCAAAGTCGATAGAGCCATTCCAGACCAAGTTTTTCTAGAACTGCCGGCGCCGGCGCAATTTTTGCTGTTAGCACGTCAAATGCCCCACCCACCGCCATTGCCAACTTGACCCCAGCCGCCCGTAGCTCAGTTTTGTGACTCATTAACCAAACTTCTTGCCAGGGGGCGCCAAAAGCCACAAAGACAAAAATTGGCTTGAGTTTTTTTAGGACTGCCAACACCGCTGCTTCTTCAGTCTTGGTCGGGTGTTGAATATCAGCATAACCCTCAAACCAATAGACTTTGGCCGACAACTGCTTTCCAATTGGTATTGCTATCTCTGGCGGTGCCACCTGACTTGGAGAAGCGTAACCTTGACCGCCAAGAACTAAACTTGTTAAACCATCTTTGGCCACTAGCTTGAGCAAATCCAGCGTTACTTCTCTACCGGTAATCCGCTCTTGCAGGGGCTGAATCTTTCCGAACAGAGACAACATTTTTGAAGCGACCACCAAACCTATCCCGTCTGGGATCAAAACGTCGGCCGATTGCAAGGTATGCAAAAAGGACTCATTGTTTCGGGAAATGATGATTTGCTCTGGGTTAGGCGTCATCACCAGAAGAGGCCCAATGTTAGAATCTAACCGAGAAGTAAGGAAACTTAGCAAATCCTGCTTAGGACTGCTAAAAACCTCTAGATCAAAGATTTTGCTTGTTTGATAGGTACTTTTTTCCATATTTGCCCATTTTATTTGACCAAGCTTAATCGAACAACACCCCAACCTATTGTAGCAATTTCAGGCCTGAAGTCACGCGATAAACAACAAGCACCGCTTATTGCAACTTAATTGCACATAACCGTAGACCCAAAACTGTTAGCTGCCCTCTTGTTTGCCTTATCTTGGGGTTTCTTTGATTTGTAACAACAATAGACCTCAGATTTTTTCCATATAATTCCGGTCATTCAATGAGATAGTGCTTATTTTCTTAACTTTTTGAACACTTTTTTACTTGATCTTATTGTCAAAATTAATCAAAAGTTTGACAAATAGATAAAAAGAATGTTGAGAGACTTATAACAAGTCAGTTGATTTGGCAACAGTGATCACCTTTTGACTTTCTCGAGAGGAAAACAAAAAAGATACTGCCTCAACTTGACTTTTTCACCCAGAAACGTCACTCCTTCTACTTTTAGCCTGGCCTGCTGTTTGCCCGGGCCACCAAAGACATACCCTGCCGCTGTCCGACCATCGGCATGAACCACCCTGTGGCAAGGATAGCGCTCGGGGTTGGTGTTGGTGTGCAGAATTCTGCCTACTTGGCGTGGGTGAGCGCCAGCTGCCTGGGCGACCTCAAGATAGGTTGAAACTTTCCCCTTTGGAATTTGGCCAACTAGATCAAGCACAATTGGTCGAGCAAGCGCGTCTTTCATCTTCTCTCCTCTGGCAAGACTGTTTTTCCTAGTTTACAATAGCGGATATGACCATGATTGAATACCTCCAGCACCGCTTTGCCAACAAGACTTTTTGGATTATTGGCGCCGGTCGGGAAGGCATTTCAAGTTATGCCTTACTCAGAGAGACCTTCCCAGAGGCAGAAATTAAATTAATTGACGATCAACCACTAGAAAACCTCAGCCCTCAAGTGGCAGAACTGGCTCAAGACCCACATTCTCAATTTACGCTGGCTTCAGCGTTGCGCCATCAAGACTTTAAGCCAGGATGGATTGTTTTCAAAACGCCTGGCATACCGTCAGATCACCCAATAATCAAACAATTAACCCAGGTTTCAGCTGAAATTACCTCAAATACCGCCCTTTTCCTGGAACTGCTTAAGCAGCTGGCCGCGCCACCGACCACCATTGGCGTCACCGGTACCAAGGGCAAAAGCACCACCGCCAGTCTGATTTACCATATTCTGAAAGAAAATGGCAAAATGGCCTTTTTAGCGGGCAATATCGGAACACCACCACTTACGCTGGTAGAGACGATTGCAGGTCTGGAAAAGCCAGCTGAAGCCCAGGTAGTGTTAGAGTTATCCAGCCATCAACTGCGAGAATTGACCATCAGCCCCGACATCGCTGTGATCCAAAATATCACCCCCGAACACTTAAACTATTATTCAGATTTCAAAAGCTATCAAAATGCTAAGAGAGCAATAACAATGTATCAAAACGTTAAGCAATCAGTCATTTATTGTCCACGGCATGATGCAGTAGTTACTATATTGAATGATTTAAGTCAACGCTTTACGTTTGATGTTGAGCCAGCCAACCCTGCCAATTTGACCGCTTACGCCACGACTGAGGCAATTTATTACGGCACTGAAAAAATCATTGATCGGCAAGACATCCCCCTAGTTGGTATCCATAATCTCTACAATATTTTGCCTGGGGTAATTGTTGGCAAGCTGTTTGGTCTTGACGCCAACAAAATCGCTCAAGCGATCAAGACTTTCCAGGCTTTGCCACACCGGCTGGAGTTTGTTGCTGAACAGAATGGGGTGAGTTACTACAACGACTCTCAGGCTACTACGCCAGAAGCCGCTACAGCGGCGCTCAGGAGCTTCAGCGGTACACCAATTCATTTATTGGCTGGTGGTTCTGACAAAGGGGTAGATTTAGGCATGTTTGCCGACGAAATTGTCCAGCAACCAGTCAAAACCCTGATACTTTTTCCACCAATGGGAGCAAGTATCGCTCAACTGGTTAGAGCCAGCGCCCAAAAACAGCAAAAAACTGAACCAGAAATTTATTCCGCTAACTCGATGCCCGAGGCGGTCTTGATTGCCAAATCAAAGGCTCAAACCGGAGACATCGTGCTGCTTTCCCCTGCCTGTGCCAGCTTTGGTATTTTTAAGAACTACCAAGACCGGGGCGATCAGTTTAAAATCCAAGTTGCAGGTTAGCCTACTACCCGCTCCACCATTCCAACTATCCCTTTATGGTCGCTAAGGCCACTGACAACTTGAACGTCCGTTACTTTGTACTCAGGCGTGCTAAAAATTGTATCCACCACCAGCTGCAGGTTGAGGTGGCCAGCGTAATGCAAAGAAGAATCAATGGTGGTCATCACCTCGCTGGGCAGGTTATCCTTGAAGAGCGTCTCAAACAACCCAAACATCTCTTTACTGCGTGGTGAATTAAAGTCACCGCACAGAATGAGCTCTGGGTAGCGTTGCAAAATTGGTTTCAGCCGGTCAAAATCCTGGCGCTGAGCGTCGGTCACTTCTCCGTCTGGTGTCCAGGTAAAATGAGTAGTGGCGATTCTGTACTCTGCGGCTCCGTCAGAAAAATGACCAATAATGATGGTTCGAACGTCATCATTTGGCAGCTGAAAAACCTTAAGATCTCTAAAACCGGAGTAGCGCTCAACTTGCCAGTCAGTGACAGCCAACTTAGTCATGATGGCAACTCCCCAATTCCCTAAAGGACTAATGTGATATTGATTTTTTTGTTGAGCAATCACCGTTGGCACAAATTTGACTGTGGTCATTTGTAACTCTGTGGCAATTCGTTCCAGATTGACTTCAAATACTTCCTGCAGACAAATCACATCGGGGTTGATGGTATGAACCACCGGCAGAAACCGATCTAAGTGACGGTCACCTTCAATGTTAAGAGTCATCAGTTTGATTGGCATAAAGATCTTTCGAATCACTAGATGTTACTAGTACCCAGATAGCCCAAACTGTCTTTAAATTCGTCCAGATTATCTAAAGCCGTTTCAATTCCCTTGATTGGGGCAAGTCCAGGCGTGTCAACCATCGCTACCGGCATCCCCAAAGTCTGAATCAAGTGAGAATCCAAGCCGTGCAAGCCCCCCATACCGCCCGAGAGCAACAAACCTTTGTCAATGATATCAACGGTCAATTCGGCCGGAATAATAGAAAGCAATTTTTGAATTGTCCGCTCAGCCCGACTAACCATTGACTGAACTGCACTGCTCAGATCGGCTGAGGTTATTTTTAGCTCCTTAGGTTTGCCGCTGGCCACATCTTTACCGGTCACCAGTTTTTCAGCCAGGTAATCCGCTTTGGCCGAAGCCACCCTTGCCAACAACTGGCCAGCAGTTTCTTGACTGACTAACAAATTGCGCTGATTAACCAATGAAAGCTGGATATGCTGCTTGAGAAAACCACCAGCAAACAAGTTGCTCTGACACCCCACCATGCTGCCCAGAGAAATCACCGCTGCCTCGACTTGGCCCTCACCTAGATGCAAAATGAAACTGCCGGAGGCGTCGGCAATCGGCACCCCCGCCCCGATGCTGGCGGCCAGGGGCTGAGCGATGGTATAGACCTCGCGCGCACCCAGCTCATATAGCAATGCCGGCATACTCTCTTTTTGAGTGTCGGTGCTGCTGCCTGGAACGCTAATCATCACCACCGGGCCGTAGAGCATGGTTGATCTAAAAATTGACCTCAGCAAAACCTTAAGCAAGGCTCCAGCCGTGGCCGGATCGTACAACACACCGTCTTTGACCGGCCAATGAATGCTAATTCTGGGGTCAACCCGACCGCTCATTGCCGCGGCTTCGTTACCAACCGCGATCACTTGATCGTTGGTGGTGTCAACCGCAATGCAGGCGGCTTGATCAATAATTTGGCCATCATAATCAGAAACTATTCTGATTCGACTGGATCCAAAATCAATGCCTACCTTCTGAAACATTTGCCGAATGATCGGCAGACTCATTTTTTTCATTTGCAGGGACATTGTAACAGGATCCTGAGAGCTTCGAAGAAGAACAAACTGCCTTTTCCTTATATCGCTATAAATCTATTAACCAAGCTCTGTTATAATGACGGCATGTTTTCATGGCTCAATCGGCGCGTATTGTTTACCGCCCTACCTCTGGTTTTGATTGTTGTTGGCACGATTGCCAGCATCCAGTATGCCAAGGGACGGTTCCGGATTTCATCGCAGGGTTTTGTCCAGGGAACGGGTCTGCTTTCGGCTAATTCTTTTCCGACCGGCGCCCAAGTTTTTATTGACCAAAAGCTGGTGACCGCCACCGACGACACCCTCTACCTACAGCCAAACAGTTATGAAGTAATGATTTCTAAAGACGGCTATGCGCCCTGGAAGAAAAACGTTCAAATTGAGCCTGAACTGGTGGCGCAAACCAACGCCCTGTTGTTTCCGATCGCCCCCAGTTTATCAACGTTAACCTTTACCGGCGCCCAAAACCTGTCACCTTCACCAGACGGTAGAAAAATTGTTTACTATACTGCTTCGCAATCGGCTCAGCGAAAAAATGGTTTATACGTGGTTGAGCTGAGCAACGGCACCCCAATTTCTTTCCAAAATGGCCCCCGCCAAATTGCTGAAAACACTGCCGGCCTTGACTTAGCCACTGCCAACATTATTTGGTCACCCGACAGCTCAGAAATTATGGTCTTGAGCAACAACAAAGAAGTATTGCTGCCGATCGACCGCAAAACCGAATTGTTGACTGCACCAGATGTCAGTTTTCAAAAAAAGCAAGTCCTGCGCGAGTGGGAACAAGAAATGTACTTGAGAGAGCGCCAATTTTTGCAAGAGTTCCCAGCCGAAATGATTCAGATCGCCACTCAAAGTGCTAAAAACGTCTATCTTTCGCCGGACAAAAAACGCTTACTGTACACCGCTACCACCGAAGAAACGGTGCCAGACACAATTGTGCCCCAAATTCCCGCCACCAACACCCAACCTGAAGAGCGAAACCTAAAACCTGGGTCAATTTATGTCTATGACCGGGAAGAAGACAAAAACTTTAGACTTGGCCAAGAAACCGACAGCAGCGTTGTGCCTTACAAGCGCTTACTGGCCAATGATTTGTATAACAACACGCCGGCCTCTTTGACCGCCAGCCCAAGCGCTTTTGAAACCTTGCAGGCTACTTCTTCGGCCAAAACTGCCCAGAACTTTAACCGTTATCATACTTCACTCTACGCCAAGACATTGCAGTGGTTCCCCGACTCCAAGCATTTACTGTTTGTTCAGGATAACGCGGTCAAAATTGTGGAGTACGACGCGACTAATGTTGTGACCCTCTATTCCGGGCCATTTCAGCAGGATTTCATTTATCCGTGGCCAGACGGCAGCCGAATTGTGATCTCGACCAATTTTAGCCCTGATGCACCGCCCAATTTGTACGCCATTGAGTTGAAGTAGTTTGTCGGGGAGACAGGACTCGAACCTGCGACCTCGCGAACCCGAATCGCGCACTCTAAGCCATCTGAGCTACTCCCCGTTTGAACTTTTGACCACCTAAATGATCTGCAGCCGCTGGTATTGTATCGCACCTTGGCAGGAAACAGAAAGGGCTTTACATTGACAACGGATTTGGCTAGGATCAGCGAGGTAGAAAATAGTGAAAGGAAGTATGGGAGTGAACAAAAGTGAAACAGGAATTGATTGGCAAAGATTGCAGGAGTTAGGGGAACAGATTACTAGTCTTGAAGCTGGAGCTACCAATGATCAAGATCCAACATCGGATCCAATTGAACTCCAACGCTTGCGAGAACAATATACTAAAGCAGAAAAACCTCGCTAAAGCAAATCCAAGGTATAATACTGCCAGACGTTCCCATAGTTCAAGGGATAGAACAAGGGTTTCCTAAACCCTAAATCCAGGTTCGAGTCCTGGTGGGAACACTCTGAGATTGGCGGCGTTAAGCGCGGTCAGCAGCGTCGGCATAGTTCAACTGGATAGAACATGGGCCTCCGGAGCCTAAGATCTGGGTTCAAATCCCAGTACCGACACAGATAGACACTGTTCTAAAACCTGGCAAGAACTGTAGGATTTTGCTACTTCTCTCCCCGTTCGTAGTCGGCGTAGATCACACACTCCATCGCCCCAGAGTAGTCAAAGATTTCGTCTTTGCCAAAGACAATCGCCACTTCTCGCTTGGCGTCGTCTTCGTTGGCCGAAGCGTGAATCAGGTTGTACTGCTGACTCATACCAAAGTCACCGCGGATCGAACCAGCCTCGGCCTCCCTGCCCAAAGTAGTACCAACCAATTTGCGCACCACCGTGACAGCGTCAAGACCTTGCCAAACCATGGCTACAATCGGCATCGAACCCATAAATGATTTCAAATCGCCAAAGAAGCTTTTGTCCTTGTGCTCTTGATACCAGTCACTCAGTTGCCGGTCAGTCATGGCAACCATTTTCAAACCGACCAGCTTCAGGCCTTTGCGTTCAAACCGGCTGACAATTTCGCCGATCAAACCGCGTTGCAACCCATCCGGTTTTACTAAAACTGCAGTTCGCGTCATCTGCATACTTCCTCCTTTTTTTTGCTTACTGGTGGGCATTGCCCAATCTAAGTATAAGTTCTAAATACAATACAAACCGCTAATTAATCAAATTTTCAAATTTATCTCTCTGGTCAAAGGGTCCAATCACGGTTAATTTTGGTTTAGCTTTGGCAAACAACTGCACCGCTAATTGATTAACTTCTTCTAAGGTCACGGCTTGGATTCTAGCCAGGCTTTCCTCAAGTGTTTCGACTTTGTTCAACAACAGTTGTTTCAGACCATAGTTTTGAGCCACTGACCGGCTGTCCTCAAATGACAACGTCATTGTGCCCCTAATGTATTCTTTGGCTCTCACTAGTTCGGCTGCCGTAATTGGCTTTTTTGACTGAGCCAGTTGGGCAAACTCATTCATAATCACCTCAATTGCCTCAAAAACCCGGTTCGGATCAACCCCTGCCGAGGCGCCAACCAAGCCAACTTCATGATACATGTCAGTATCCGAGCGAACGTAGTAGCACAGGCCACGCTTCTCCCGCACTTCAGAAAACAGTCGAGAGCTCATATTGCCGCCCAACACCGTATCCAGAATCGATAATTGAGGTCTCATCGCATCTTCATGCCTGGAAATCCCCGGCCAGCCCAAAATTAGATGAGCTTGCTCGGTTTGTTTGTGTTCAATGTAAAGGCGTTCAACCGAAAGCGGTTGCTTAGAAAAGTAATTCTCAATCGTCACTTTTGTCGTTGCTCGAGGCTGGTTGGGTTCTTTGGCAAAAGCTTCCTCGACTAACTTAAGCGTCGAATCCTTGTGCAGCACGTCGGCGTCGCCTGCCAAAACCAAGAGCATATTTGGCAAACCGTACCAGGACGACAAAAAGGTTTGAAAGTCACTCTGCTTAATGGCACTGATTGTTGTTTTGTTGCCCACAATGTCGTGCTTTAAACCAAAGTCAGCGTAGGCCATCTGTTCAAATAGATCCGCCACGTAACGCATCGGCGTGTCTTTATACATGTTAATCTCTTCAATAATAACGCCCTTTTCGCGGTCAATATCCGCTTGTTTGATTAGCGGACAAAGCAACATGTCTGACAAGACATCCAAAGAGCTCTCTAAGTGTTGGCTGGCTGACTTAACATAGTAGCCAGTGTATTCTTTGCTGGTGAAAGCGTTGAAATCGGCACCGATAGCGTCAATTGAACTGGCCAAGAGCTGCGGAGAAGAATATTTGGCCGTCCCCTTAAACACGATGTGTTCAAAAAAATGAGCAATCCCTGCCTGATGAGGGTCCTCGTAGCGCGAACCAGTGTTGCAGAGTACCAGTGAAGTCACAGAGTGAACGCCTGGCATCTCGACGACTAACACCGACAAGCCATTTTTGAGTTGATATTGTTTGAACTGAGCCATGCCCTGGATTATACCTGCCGATGGTCTGACACACAAGCAAGCCGATTGAAAATGATCTCAAAACTTAGATTAGTGTAGATAGGGGCGAAGATTAGACGAATATTTTTGAGTACATTTTTTATTCTTTTTCCAATGTTCATGTTAGTCTTATTTTGTGTTTATATGGCTTACATTTTGTACTCTTTTTTGCGTTGTTTTTGCTGTCTTAGAAAAATGTTACAAAGCAGCAGCAGAAAATGCCAAAAAGTGTCATCTCTGCTCAAGTATCTTTAACCAGACACAGTATTTTTCGGATAATCTTTGGGTTAATGTTAAGCGGAACGTAAAAGTTAGCTGAAACGAAAGAAATATTTAAACCCAGATTAGCTTGTCGATCTGAACACTAAAATTCTTGAGCAATAATGACAATAAATTGGTCATAAAGTGGCATTATGTTACTGTCTTGGTCACACCAACACGCTCAAATCAATTTCAGCTAATTCAAATGTAGACAGCAGTTTGTTAAAACCGGCTGCCGGTTTTTGTTTGGGTTTTGAAAAAGACAAGATTTTTTAGCCAATTGGCGATCAGCACTTTTAGCCGTGGCACAGACAGTGGTTGATCACGCCAAATAGTTCTGCCGTCAGAGCTGAGCGTGAAGGTAGAGACTTGATCCGTTCGAAGTATCAGCGATCCACTTTCCTCAAGTTGAGTGATAACCTCGGCATTTGGATGACCATATCGGTTGTTTTTGCCAACGCTGATGACTGAAATTTCGGGACTGGTTTTAGCAATAAACTCTGGTGAAGTACTGGTTTTTGCCCCATGGTGCCCCACTTTTAGCACCTCCACCTCATTTATCAGGTTTTTACGTAAGAGTGCTTGTTCGCCGCTGGTTTCTAAGTCCCCGGTCAACAAAATATCTAGTTGATTAAAGGATACCATCATGACTACAGATTGATTATTATAGTCTGTGTCAGCCGGCACTGATTGCGTTTCTACGGCCGATAATAGTGTTTCGGATTTTTGGCTGACCCAACTAACAGATTGAGCTTGGTCATAACTCGGGTTAAGGATTGATACATCAACGTTATTATCGAGCATAAAATGGAATCCCTCTGAGCCGATCAGGTGATTTCCCCCGGTCGCTACCTGCCTAGTAACTGCCTGTTGAAACCGGTCAAAATCGGCAGTTTCTTTAGTTTGCTGGTTAGTTATAATCAGCGGGACAATATAACTTTCTAGGACATTTGACAGCCCTCCAATATGATCTGAATCAGGATGCGTTGCCACCATTACCTCGAGTGTTTTATCCCAGAATGGCATTTGTTTCTCTAAACAATCGATCACGCTGACTGAGCTGCCACCGTCGATTAGCATTTGCTGCATTCTGCGACTTATAAGAATTGCATCACCTTGACCGACGTCACAAAAGGTAATCTGCAAAGTATCATCGTCTTGACTAAGCAAAAGTCTGGCCAAAAACCAAAGTACCAGAACAAAACCAGCGCGAAAGCTAATTACCAGGTTACCCTCCCCCAGTTATAGCTTGAGCAGTAGCTCAGCAGATGTAAAAATAAGTCAGCCGGTAACCAAAAGGCCAATAAACCAATTACATAGTCAACGAATGTTGGATGGTCCACTAACTTTAGGGCTGATAAGGCGAAAAGGCCAAACACAGACAGGTTTAGTAACAGTGGCACGATTGAGCCGACAATAGCCGAAGGAATAAAGCTAAGTGCCAGAATCATGCCAAAGTTTTTTAACAAAATAGAAAAGGTTGCCAACTGAGCGGCAATTCCGGCTCCAAACAGCGAAAGCCAATACTGACCTATATTTTTTAAGATGATTGCGTATCTAGAAGTCCTATTAGCAAAGAGAAGACCAAGCACTCTTGAGTTTAACCGCTGAATAATAGGATAAAGAATAATAATACCAAAACTTGCCATCATACTCAACTGAAAGCCTATAGCCCATAACCATTCAGGAAAAACAATCACCAACAACAAACCAGAAATTACCAAAGAATACAGTGGCTTTGACTGCCTCACCCAGATGTAACGAGCCAACATCAGATGAATTGCCATGACCGCTGCCCGCACAATTGATGGTTGCAGCCCAACAATCAGCACATAAACTGGGATTAGCAGCAGTAAGATGACACCAAGCAACCACCTGGGAAGTTGCGCAGGAATAGTTGCCAAGGCTAATGAGGTTAATAAAGCAATATTTTGGCCAGAAGCAGCTAAAATATGCAGCGTCCCTGTAGTTTCAAAGTTAGGCTTGATAGACGGTGACAACCAGTCAGTTTGTCCAAACACAACCGCTAACACCAAGGCTGCTTGATAGGGACTAGTGTTGGCCAGCACTAAACCAAACAGCTGCTGCTTAAGGCGCTGAACTTGGTGCCACCAAAGCCACCACCAACCATTTAACGAATCGGGCTGGATAGCCAAAGGAGTGATGCTCTCTACCATCAACCTTTTTTTAGCAAAGGGCCGATCGTCAGTTTGGTCAGTAACTCTGCCAATTACTTGTAAGGCTGACTGGCTTGAAAATTGATCACAGGAAGGTAGTTGAATGTAGAAGTAGCGTGTCTCAACCCGACAGTTCGGTGAAATGACGGGTAGACTGATAATTACCCTCTGGAACGATTGTGAAAACAGTGTTCGTCTTTTGGCTTTTTCCCGCAACTGAGCTGGTATTACAAGACATACAATCGATATCAATAGGTACAGCAAGATATACCTAATTTTGAAGATCCTCCTTTTTTGGTTTGATACGAAGTGAGCTACTTTGGTCATTGGCCACGCTTTTTAAGTTTTCCACAAGCAGCGTTTGCTACAATTTCTTGCATCTTTTTTTCTGTATGGCAAAGATTCGGGCATCAAACTTTACTTGGAATAAGCCCATAGTTGCATCTCATAGCACTGGTCATAACTTTAGTTGATCCTTTATTTGCGTCCACACGGCTTCTGTCACTACGCCACTAGTCAGCAGCTCATTAGTTGATTGGTACGGTCGCCCGGCGATAATTTTTTCTGCCGTTACTTCACCAATTTTAGGCAGCTTTACCAGCTCGGCTTTTGTGGCAAAGTTAACTGAAAGCTGATCAATGTCTGACAGGTTAGTTGCTAAATCATCAGTTGCCAACGTTTCCAAGGGCTGAGTTTTTTCTATAAATGGCACATAGATTTTTTGTTCATCACTCACTCGACTGGCCAGATTAAGGGTTGATTGTAGATAGGCCAAATCAGCCTGCGCTGTCACGCCGCCAGCCAAATCAAGGGCATCGGCCACTCGATTGCCGTCAAGCACTGAGTAGATTCCTGGTGAAACAACGGCACCACTGACGTCAACAACCAGCTCTATTACTTCTGGATTTGTGGCGATGATAATTGGGTCAGTTGGAGAAGTTGCTTGACCTTCAGCAGCCACCGCGCCGCCAGCTAAGACTAGCCACAGCCCCCAGCTCGACCACAGCAAGCCACTAACGGCAAATAGATATGGCAGCACCGATTTCAGCTTCAAAGCACTGAACCAACCGGCGCCAACAATTTTGTCTGTCGCAACTGGCTGAGAATCAGCAAACAATAGCGAAGTCTCAAACATGGTGGCAGCATAACCGCCAATGCTTGCAAGAAGCGTAGGAAAATTGACCGAGAAATAGTAGACTTGTTGCGAAATAAGAATTACTTGTCAATTTTGCATATATTTGAGCATTTTTGCAGGCTCAGATTGACGATAGTAGCCTATGCTACTTGAGTCAAGATGGAACACACAAAAATGCCAAATAGATGTGAAAGGGTGGTGATTGTTGTTTCGCAACAAGTCTAGTTACTCAACGACCAGATTAATGATCCGGCCGCGAACATAAATTTCTTGAATGATTTTTTTGTCGGCCAGCCAGCGCGCCACGCCCTCAGCCGTTTTGGCTCTCGCCAAGATCTCAGCCTGGTTATCAACTAAACTTGACTCAATTGCTATCCGGCTCCGAACTTTGCCATTAACCTGAACTGGGATGATCGTCGTCTGTGCAACTACTAATTCAGGGTCAAAAGCGGGCCAAGACTGCAGATGTACTGAGCGCTTAGCTTGAACCAAGGTCTGATACAACTCTTCAGCCAAGAATGGCGCGAACGGCGCGAACATCTGGGCAACGAACACTCGATCTTTTGCAGGCAACACTGCCCCGCTTTTGACACTCCCCTCGTCCCAACTGTTCATGAGCCCCATCAGAGCAGCAATGGCGGTATTGAACTTGAGCGCCGGAATGTCCTCGGTCACCTTTTTGAGCGTCTGGTGCAGTTTTTGGCGAACAGCCTTGGTCGTCTCAGAGTTGGTGGGAGTTTGATCTACGCCAGACAGCACTCGATCATGCACCCGGGTCAAGAACCGGTAAATTCCCGCCACGGCGCTGATGTCCCACGGCTTGTCGGCTTCAATTGGGCCCATGAACATCTCGTACATCCGCAATGTATCAGCGCCAAACTTTTCGATAATCTGGTCTGGATTGATGACATTGCCTTTGCTCTTGCTCATCTTCTTGCCGTCTGGCCCCAAGATCATCCCCTGGTGACGCATCTTCAAAAATGGCTCGTCAAACTTGAGGTAGCCTTGATCGCGCAAAAACTTGGTAAAAAACCTCGAGTACAATAAGTGCAAGACAATGTGCTCAGGGCCAATCATGTAAAAATCAACCGGCAGCCATTTTTGCAGCTGCTCTTTAGAAGCAAACTCAGCTTCATTGCGTGAGTCGGCATAGCGCAGGTAGTACCAACTGGAGTCAACAAAAGTATCCATGGTGTCGTACTCTGGTCGCCAACCTTGGCCGTACAACCGCTCGGTTCGCTCAACAAACTCTTTAGAAGACTTAAGGGGCGACTCGCCGGTTGGATTAAAATCAACGTCAGTGGGCAACATCCAAGGCAAGTGTTCTTCTTTGACCGGATGAGGTTTGCCTTGAGGGTCATACACAATGGGAATTGGCGCCCCCCAATACCGTTGCCGGCTAATCAGCCAGTCTCGCAAACGGTAAGTGGTGGCCACTTCGATTGCTTTTGGAAAAGCAGTTGGAATCGCCGCCATCGCCTCTTGACTGGACAGACCAGAAAACTCACCAGAGTTGACAACTATGCCATAGTCTGGCTCCGGACAGCTTAACGCCTGATCTGCGGCCTCAACCCTAGGCGCAATCACCCGCTTGACAACAATTCCATGTTTTTGGGCAAAGGCATAATCCCGCGCATCGTGGGCAGGCACACCCATGACCACGCCGGTGCCGTAACCGCCCAGGACGTAGTCGGCTAAATATATTGGAATTGGCTCTTGATTGACTGGGTTCATGGCAAACAAACCGGTCTCAACCCCAGTTTTGTCTTTTTCGCCAATTTTGCGCTCTTCTTCGGTTTTTTTTGAGGCAGCCTCTAGGTATGTTTTAATCTCAGCTTGTTTCTCCGCTGTTAACAACTCCATCAGCTCAAATTCTTCAAATTTTTCAGGCGAAATAGCCAAGAAAGTAACACCAAAAATCGTGTCTACCCGAGTCGTGAAACAAACCAGTGATCTTGATTGTTTGCTTTTTGACCCAGCTTCCAACGTAAAGTCGACCTTGGCTCCTTCACTTTTGCCAATCCAATGCAGCTGTTGCTGCTTCGTTGCTGCTGGCCAATCCACCTGATCTAAACCAGCAATTAGCTCATCTTTATAGTCGGTGATCTTAAAAAACCACTGAGTCATTTCCTTCTGAATCACTTCAGTGCCGCACCGCTCACACTGGCCATTGACGACCTGCTCATTAGCCAGCACCGTCTGGCAAGACGGGCACCAATTCACCATCCCCTTGCCTTGATACGCCAAACCCTTCTTATATAGTTGTAAAAATAGCCACTGGGTCCATTGGTAATAACCAGGGTGACTGGTCGCCAACTCATTGTCCCAATCATACGAAATCCCCAACCGTTTAATCTGTCTTCGAAAGGTGTTGATAGCATTTTTGGTGGTTACTGCCGGCGGCGTACCTGTCTTGATGGCATAGTTTTCGGCCGGCAAACCAAAGGCGTCCCAACCAACCGGAAAAAAGACCTGCTTGCCGTTCATCCGGTTAAATCTGGCCAAGATATCCAACGCCGTTTTGCTCTCAACGTGCCCAACGTGTAAACCAGAACCAGAAGGGTACGCAAAGGCAAACAACAGATACACCTTATTTTGGTCATTTTGAGCGCCATCAGTTTGGGCTGTGTTCTGAAACAAGCCCTCTGCCTCCCATTTGGCCAACCATTTTTCCTCTATTTTGGTGTGATCGTAGACTGACATAAATTCCTCATATTATATATGTATCTTATTTCTCTTCTTTTCTTTTAGATTCTCCAGCCTGGATAATTGTAGACTTGAGAGAGGCTTGAGCCACTGAGCAGTACTAGTGTACACAATCGAGCGCTCTGAGCGAAGTGGCTCAGCAGCATGGTGAAGGTGCCACGCGTCTCTCGAGAGTATGCAATTATCTAGCTCATAAAACCAAAAAATCCCCGAGAGGATTCTAATATAATCACCTCACTCCAGAGTTACCGGCTAAGAAGGAGTGAACTATTGATGGTAATGTTCATGACGGAGCCAGTATATCATGAAGGGGAAAATTTAAAATAGCTGCGCGATCCTCTGCGAAATCCTCCATTGCAAACTGACCAGCGAGCGCCTCATTGATACAGCTGGCTGTGAGTTCCCATCATTTCAAAAATAATGAGTGTTTCTTCTGAGCTCGAAACTTTGCAATAGAGAGCTCGCCAATCACCATTAATATTGATGCTTCGAAAATGTTTGAGTCGACCAGATAAAAGATGATTTCTTAAGAGTTGTGAGTGTTGATCTTCGATAAATAAAGCTAATCTTTTTCGAAATGATTTTTTTATTTCTAATGGAGCTTTGTTCAGTTGTTTAATAAATGTTTGGGAGTAATCAATTCGACCGATATTCTTAGTCATTTTCGATTATCCGATCTAGATAATCTAATGCTTTCTCTGGATCATCAAATGAAACTACTCTCCCCGCCTTGATATCCTTAGCGGATTCTTTCAAAGAATCAATCAAAAATTGACTGGGTTCCTCAGGAATAGAAAAATGAACAGTTTTAGTCTTAATCAACTGGCGTAAATAAGCGTTGACCAAAGCACTGAGACTAAAACCAAGCTGGGCTGCCACCTCTTGAGCCTGAGTTTTAAGATCTAAAGGAGTTTTGACGGTTATAATAGCAGTGTTCATAATGAACAAAGTATATACTAAGTATAGACTTTAATCAAGATTCAATTCTGTCGTGATAATTTACTGGCCGCCATAAAATCTTGTTTCATTACCAACATTGATATACCCAAATATCCTTTCAGCTCATACTCAGCTAGGTTTGAGCGTTTTGAGATTTCAACTTTGATGTTTCTTTGCCCTTTTTCGTAGCTAAGTAAAAAAAACAGAGTATATCTTTTCTCGACCGCTTCAGTTAGGGTACCAAATTTCTCTAATACACTTTTTACTCTCTCAAAAACCAATTCTTTTTTGGCCGGATTCAACAAGTCAAAATCCAGGTCTACCGAAAAGCGGGGTAAATTATAGAAAATAAAGGCGGCAGTACCACCTTTAAATCCAAGAGCCGATTGCAAATAGGGATCTTTGTATAAATCGACTAACAACCTAGTTAAAATAATGGTGTGGACTTGTGAATTAAACATCTTGCTCTTTATAGAGTTGGTAGTACTCCTCAACTCTCTTTTCTAACATTTTATTTTGATAGATGCTTTTTATTTCCATAATTGTATCCCAGTTAAGTCCAATCATATTATCGAAGTGGTATTCTTTGTAATTGTAAATTGCATCAAGAAATGCCCGTTCTTTAGTCGCAATAGAGAATCCAATTCTCTGCTCTATTCCCTGTTTATTAAGCAATATGTATGCAGGCAATTTATGATAAGAAAAGGAGTGTTTGGCCACAGTAATATCTCGAGTCAGATATGAGCTCACAAAAATTGTTTCGTAATATTGAAAAATTACCCCCTCTTTCTGCAAGACTGTTTCTAAACTGATATATGATGGCGTATAAAGTTTATTTGCCAATTCCAAAGGATCATAATTTTCCTTGGCATAAATGCCTTTTCTTATTTTTTTCAGCATTCCTTTTTGTGCATAATAATACATTCGTCTTTTAAGGCTAGTATAGGTAATGTCCGGAAAAACCAGAGAAACATCTTTTAAAGTAAAGATTGTCTGAGGAATTTTATACAGTTCAAGGATAACGTTCTGTTTACTCATTTTGGAACTGTAAGTACTATCTTTTGTTACCTACAGTTCCATTATATGGAATTTACCACCGTTGTCAAGAACGCAGTACACGTACATTAAAAAATTTCAGAAGCAACTTAGTCAAGTCTGGAGCAGGTGCCAGACGTCTCTGAAAGATATCAGGAATTAGATATTTTTTAGGGTGTCTGAGTTGCTGACAAGAATACTGCAATGAATTGTTGCTAAACGAAGCAACTCAGTCAAGCATGGAGCAGGCGCCATGCGTCCCACAACAAATCAGATTCAGTATGGTTTTGAAGAGTGTTGGAATCGCCGACATTGAAATTGAAAAGTCTTGTAGTAAGTGATGAGGTGATTCCATCAAGTCTGGAGCAGGTGCCAGACGTCTCTGAAAAGACATGCTGAATCTGATGCTATACTGGATTCAGCATGTCTGCCAAATTTCACTCACTGGCGCTTTTGATGACTATTGCCCTGGCTTATATTTGGTTGCAGGTTCCCCTGCTGCGGATGTACTCACTCCAGATTTTTGCTCTGTTCGTGCTAGCTTTTTTAGTGATTAAGCGTTTCAAGAAAGCTAAACTTTGGCATATTTTGCCGGAGTGGGCGTCGTATGAAATCACCCTACTCACTTTTGCCTTTTTGTTGCTCATTGGTGCCACTGGCAACACCAAATCTCTCTTTTTTCCACTTGGGTACGTCAATCTTTTCTTCTTGGTGATGACTAGCTATGTGCCAACAGCCATTATTGCCACCGCCGCTATTGTCCTCTTTCACTACGCATTAGACCCAGAGCTGAGTGTCGCCACCATCCAATCAATTTCTACTTTGCCGATTATGCTGGCTATCTTTTTATTTGCCAGAAAAGAATATGACGAGGCGCATTTAGCCAAGTTGGCGGCTGAGCAGGCAAAACAACTCTTGCCTAATGAATTGGATCCTTCAATTCAGACCCCGATCAACGCGGTACCTCAGGTACCTCAACCGGCACCCCAACCAGTACCTCAAGCTGAAAACAAGGCCGATCCTCTCCTCAACTCAACTATTGCTGCTGACCAAGCTGTGCAAAATCCTCAGCAGACCACAACATGAAGTGTAAACTCTCCGTCTGGCTGGCTGGCTTTTTTGCAATTTTGCTCTCGGGAGTCTTTGTTGGCTTGGTTAAAGCTGAACGGCTGGAATCAGACTCATACGTCATTCAATTTGGCAACTTTAACATCACCGCCGGCAAAAAATCGAGCAATAACTATGCAGTCACCGACACGGTCGGCCAAACCGGCGCCGGTCCCTATGGAGAGTACGGTGTTTCAAACTACTTTGTGGGCGGCGGTTTTCAGTACATTTACCAGATTGACGAATTTTTCTTCCAAATCTCCAAGCTGCAAATTGATCTGGGGACGCTTTCACCAGGCGTGCATCATACCGATTCTCATACGCTCAGAGTCAGCACTAGAAATGGCGGCTACAAAGTTTACGCTTTTGAAGAACATCAACTACGTCATCGCACCGGCCTAGATGAAATTGCTGACACTCTGTGTGATGCCGGTAGTTGTGACGAAATCGCGGCTTCAATCTGGCAAAACCTGGATATTCCCGGTTTTGGCTTTAATATGTCGGGTGATGACGTACCGATAGATTTTGTTAACCTGGACTACTTCCGTCAATTTGCCAATATTGCCACCCCAGAGGTAATGCGCGTGGTGATGAGCGCTGACAACCATTCAGTTGATCGGGTGGCAACGGTGACTTACAAGGCAGGCGTGGCGGGCGACCAAGCAGCCGGTGTGTATGACACGGCGGTGGTTTTTGTGGCGGTACCAAGCTATTAAACCCACAAACTAACGGGGTGAAGAAAGTAGTTATGCGGAATGGATTGATACCAGTTTTTTTTCTGACC
>PFDH01000046.1:30049-33032 GCA_002772705.1 Candidatus Pacebacteria bacterium CG10_big_fil_rev_8_21_14_0_10_44_11
CCACCGATTACAATTTGAGCGTCACGCCACCCACAGCGTACATCAAACTTCATCCGGGCAACTTGGCAGTTCACACCGTGACGGTAAAAAATAATGGCTTGGTGGCTTTGACCGTGACTCCCCAGTTGGTAGATTTTTCCAGTGATGGCAAAACTGGTCAGCCGGTTCTGGGTGACAGCAACACTTTTCCCTATTTGGATTTGGACAAGACCAGTTTTGAGCCAGTGGTGCTCCAGCCTGGACAAGCCGCCCAGCTCACCCTCCACTTCTCAGTTCCCAGCACCGCCGGAGACCGAGAGTACCCCCTAAGCGTGATGTTTAAAGGTGCTCAAAGCAATCAACCTCCCAGTGACCAGACTGCAGTTTCAGGAATTGTTGTCAGCAACATTATTGTTCTGGTTTCCAAAACCGGCACCCTTGAGAACCTGTTTTCTGTTGAATCGTTCCAGACCCCTCGCCTGATTGATTCATTTAAGGATATCAGCTTTGCTCCGTTGGTAAAAAATACCAGTTTTGCTGCCGCGGTTGCCTCTGGTAGCGCCACCATTATCGATTGGCAGGGTAAAAAAGTTGCTCAATTTGAGGTCTTGCCAGCGGTAATTTTGGGCTACTCTACCAGGCAGGTTGAACCTCAAATCAGCGACTCAGATCAGCAGCAAAAAACTCCACTTCGAGTTTTCCGCTATGATCACCCGTTCCTGATTGGCCCATATACAATCATTCTGTCTCTCCCCTCTGGCAATCAAGAGGAACTAGGCACCACTGAGTATAAAATAAAGGTCTGGGCAGTTCCCTTGTCAGTTTTGATTGTGCTGGGACTGACCGCAGTCATATTGATTGGTTACTATGGATATAGTAGAAGAAATTCTGGCTATAATTAGCTAATCATAAGTCATGTCTTTCGAAACCGTGCAGGCGTTAATTGCCTCTTGCACTGAGTGTAAAAAGATATCTATAATGATTTTCTAGAGACAAGATGAAACTCAAGAAGTTCAAAAAAATTGGTGTCGGGTTGTTTTTTGTGGCTGGTCTGGTGGCCGTGACTTTTTATAACCAAAAAAGTCTGTCTGCCAACCTAACTAGTGTTTCCGTCACGTTATCCAACTCTCGTCCTTCTTTTAGAGGTGCCCTAGCGGCTGGCAATACAGCCCTGTCTAGTTTGGTCATTATCAACACCACCCCAGGCAGCTACTCTTCAACCAATTCCGCTCAATTAGTGGAGGGCGACACAGCCAGAATTGGTGAAGCCGGCAGTTTGGGCAGCTATACTGTGACCGCTACCGGCTCGGCTGACAGGTTTACCGTTACTCCAGTCCTGGCCAGTGGTGACTCCGACACTGGCGACGATGTAATTTCCAGTCAATCGGCTGATTTAACCGTCCGTTTTACCACTGCCAATGCCATTGCTAATGGCCGGTTCAGAGTTTTGGTACCGGCGCTAACCGATAACGGTGCTTCGGCTGACGGCATTCCAGACGGAGGATACTTTGACTTTGGCACCTCAACGCCAACCGTGACTTGTCCCAGTAATGCCACTACAACCTATGACTTTGTTACCGGTACAGCCACGGCTTCTGTCACCTATAGTGGCCTGGATTATCACACCTTTGAGTGTGCTTACTCGGGTACCGGCGCCATTAGTACGCCGTTTGACGCCAGCACTAACGATGCTATCACCATTAGTTCATTGATCAACCCGGCACCGGCTACTTCGCACACTACCGGTACCGCCGATCGATACCGGGTAATTGTTCAGCATCTTGATACCTCAATGCAGGTGACTGATTCTACCGTCATCAACATTGGCGTGATCGAAGCGGTTAAGGTTACCGCGGTGGTTTCACCTCAAATTACCTTTAGAATTATTGGCGTTGACGCTGGCGCAAGTGCTTGCGGTATCGTGACCAGCGTGGCTTCAACTCCAGTGGTGGTTCCCTTTAATGAATTGTTAATCGACACATTTACCTATGCGGCTCAGACCCTGACGGTATCCACTAATGCGGTTAATGGCTACGCGGTGACTGCCATTGAAAACGATCAACTGGGTATTAATGGGGACACCTGTACCGGTGACCCAACTGTTCCAACCAATACCAGCTGTATTCAGGACAGTCGAGGCGACGACAGCGCTATGAGTCACACTGCCAGTGATGACTGGAGTCTATCAAGCACTAAAGGTTTTGGTTTTTCACTCGATGACAGTAACACTAGTGGTCTGACACCGGCCTTTGAGTATGATACAACCGGTGCTGCTTGTGGCGGTGGGATTGACTGCTATCGCCAGTTTGCTGATGCAGAAAACGCCGTTACCGAAGATCCCCAGACTATTTTCCAGGCAAGCTCCACGGCTGACAATCACAACTTATTAGTCTGTTATAAAGCCGTGATCGCCACTCAACAGGCTGCCGGCAGCTACGAAAACTATCTTACCTACACGGCAACCGCAACTTTTTAATTGGATGAGGATATTATGGTAACTGCCCAGTTTTTTTCAGCTAAATCTGTTCGCATGTTAAGTGTTGGTCTGGCCACGATTGGTTTGTTGGTAGCAGTCGCTTCTACTACTCTAGCTCAGGTCAACTTGTCAGAAAGCGACAACCAGATTGCCATTACCGCCATCCCTCCCAGAATGGGTGACGACAACTCCCTGTTACTCAAACCAGGAGAAAAAAGACAGGCCACCATTAGAGTGATTAACTCTTCAAATAAAACAATTACCATTAGGTCATCGGCTCAAGACTTTATTGTTAACGAAGATGCAGACACGCCAGTGCCGATCGACGTGGCCGATGTTGATAACCGCTGGAGCCTGGCTTCTTGGTTAACTATTACCCCCAGTGCTCAGACCATCGCCCCGCTGCAAACCATCGCCCTCAATGTCTTGATTGAAGTGCCGGCAGACGCCCTGCCAGGTGGTCACTACGCCATGGTTGTTCACCAACCCGAACTGGGTGCGCTGCTGCCTGGTCAAACCGTTGTCCCC
>PFDH01000046.1:33094-34776 GCA_002772705.1 Candidatus Pacebacteria bacterium CG10_big_fil_rev_8_21_14_0_10_44_11
TCCGATCAACGAGCAAGCCTTTATCAGAGACTTCAACGTTCCAGGATTTCTGGAGTTAGGACCTGTCCCCTTCTCTTACATCATTGAAAATCAGTCTGATGTTCATATTCAGCCAAGAATGGCCGTCGAAATCAAGAACCTGTTTGGTCAAAAAGTGGCCACCATTCAACCTGAAACCAGAAATATCTTCCCCTTTACCAGCCGCACGTTTGCCGGTCAATGGGACAGGATTTGGGGCTTTGGCCGCTACACCGCCGAAGTGGTGGCTACCTACGGCACCACTAATCAACTGGTGATTGCCAAAACTGCTTTCTGGTTGCTGCCGCTGAAACTGCTCATCGCCATTGTGGCCATGATTTTGATCCTAATTCTGGGCGGGATGTCGGTTAGACGGCACTTGATTCACCGCAAGCAAGACCAGTCCAAAAAAATTGCCGAGTTGGAGTCAAAGTTGCAGACGCTAGAATCTGAGAAGTTGAAAAAATTCGAAGAATAAATTGAGAGGTTAGCCATTTTCGGGAGACGTCTGGCACCTGCTCCAGACTGCTGAGCCACTTCACGCAAAGCATTTAATTATTTAGAGTTATTCTGCTCAGTGGCTCAAGCCTCCCTCAATTATCTAACCTCTCATAATTGATTTCTGCTTCTGTCATAATGAAAATGTGCGAAAAAATACAGTCATCATCCTTGCCAATTTTTTCCTTGTAATTGCGTTACTGTTCCTCAGTTTTTCTCCCGTTCAGGCTCAAACAGAGGTTCTAGAAGAATCAACCGCAGTCACTGCTGTTGTAATCGATCGCATTGCTCCCAGTACCCCAATTCTAATCTCGCCGGCAGATGAAAGTAAATTGAGATCTGGCTACATTGAGTTTGTCTGGCAAGAATCGACCGATAATTGGTTGATGGATCACTATATTTTGGTGGTCAACGGCAGTACCAAATTTGACAACATTCCGCTCACCGCCAGCGAAATCACCGATTACAAGTTAACCTATGACTCGAGTACGGGCTACTACCGGTTGACGATGAAAACCAATCGGCTGGATGATGGCAGTTATACCTGGAAAATCATTGCCCAAGATTATCACGCCAACCAAGCCAGTTCGGTGACTTGGGATTTTACGGTTGACACCAAAGCTCCCAGTTTTATCATCACTAAAATTGAAGAGCAAACGGTAGAGATCGTCGCCGGTACTATCGAAACTCTCCCCACTGAGGCGATTGTACTTGAGGCTAATGAGCCACTTTTATCCGGTACCGGTGAAGCTAATAGTTCTGTGGAGCTAACAGTTAGCCACCAGGGTGAAATCCTAGAAAAACAGACTTTTACCATTGGCAGCAACGGTACTTGGTCAGTGACGCTGGGTACTTTGCCCCGCGACCAAGTCATTACTCTCGACTTTTTGATTATTGATCCCATTGGCAATATCAATCTGCTTAACGACCTCCCATTAATTCTCTACACCCCGATCATAATAATTCCGCTACCTTCAGGTTTTCCGCTGCCAACTGCCGCTCCCGCTGGGCCACCAATTATCCAGATACCAATCCTGCCCCCTCTTGAGTATTTGCCCCCCATCATCCGCCAAGTTCCCAAACAAATTGTTTATTATGTCCGAAACTATAGCAGCACAGTCAGCACCCAAGTGGCGAGTTTGATTGAAAAGCTGTGGATGATCAGC
>PFDH01000046.1:34794-39490 GCA_002772705.1 Candidatus Pacebacteria bacterium CG10_big_fil_rev_8_21_14_0_10_44_11
GCATTGCCGATCAGCAAGCTGGTGATTTTGATGCTGACGTACCGACCACACCTTTCTGCAGACTTGATGAAGCAGCTGCTGTGGTTTATTGGCTGGTGGCAAGAACAACCGCCAGCTGGAATTGTGTTGGACAAAAAGAGCCAAACTCCGGTCAGCCAGAGTTTAGTCATTATTTCGGGTCAAACTTGTCAACAACAATCAAAGCGTTGGGTGTTGTTAACCAATCAAGCCGGCATTTTTGCCCAGATTCAGTTGCCCGATGGCCAGTATCGAATCAGCGTGCAACACCCCAAATTTTTCTTCCCTACCCTGACCCAGCGGCCAGCTCACCTGGATCAAAACAGCTTTTACACCGGCGCCATGATTGAGGTTAAAAACGGTTTGTTATTGCCGTTGCTAGTCATCCCAGTCGAACAGCTAGAAAAACAGCGTTTCCAGCGGTTTTACGCCTTGAAAAGACAGTATCTAGAGCTGCCATCGCTATCAATGCCGATGGCGGTGATGGCGTTGGTAATTACTGTTACCTTCCCGACTAGTATCAACGTTTTAAGCGCGCTCACTTATCTGGCATTGCTGGGAAGAAAATACTATTTAGTTCGTCGAAAGAACTGCCAATTTTTGACAGTGCTTTTTGATAAGACACCACTTTCAGGCGTGGTTGTTGCCGCTCAACCAGCCGCCAGCCAACAGACAGAGATGCTGAAGCAAACAAGTTTAAACGGCAGTCTTGATTGCTACCTAAAACCGGGTGAATACGGGCTGCAGGTGATTGACTTTAAGCACCAATTAACAGAGGGTGACCGTAAAACCCAGACCGAGTTTAAGGCGGATACCTTAAGCAATTATGTGCCGTTGGTATTGGGCTGAGTACTGCTAGTCAAGGTTGTTAACTGACAAAATGATGACATAACACCTGCGCTCAACCCTAATCCTAACTCAAAAAACCAAACAAATACAAAGGGATTGTGTGTGCAGAACCATAAAGCATATCGTCTTTAACCAGATAACTATGATCTGCACTTTTAATCTGAGTCACTGTCTTATTGGCACCGCCTATTTCAAATATATTCCCTTCACAGACGATATCGCCTGTTTTTGAGTAGAAAACCGGATAGCCAGCGTTTTCCAAACCACTTATCACAAATAGCTCTCTAACTGACCCCAGATGTGTTTCTTTGCCTATCTGACTATTAATGGCAAAGAGCAGATTGGTGTTATCTAGATAAATTTTTTCCGCATTTCTCACCAGCGCGTGGCCGTAAGCATCAATTAAGAGGAATCGCAACAGTCCGGTATCCCGTAGCATCTGCACATATTCTGTAATCGTTGTATGATCCTTACCAAGGCTGTTGGCCAGTTTGTTAATGCTAACGCTTCCTGGAAGAGAGGTGGCAAAAAAGTAAATAATCTTTTTCAAAATATCCAAGTTTTCTGTTTTTAGCGTATAGAACGTACTAATGTCTTCAAAAATAGTCTTCTCAACAATCCCAATCAGCGTGTCTCTAAATGCTTCGTAGACCGATATGGCTTGAGAAGTTGGATAATACCCCTTCTGCCAATATTGATGCAGGTAGCCCAGTAGTTTTTCCGTTTTCCCAATATCAGTATCCATATGCTTTGATGAATCAAGAATGTCTTCAAGTTTTAATCTTGGGTAGGTAGTACTTGTCTGAATTTCTAAAAATTCTCTAAAGGAAAAGCCATACATCTGGCGCAGGATTACCCTTCTGGAGAGGTCATATTTCCCCTTGATCAGATCAATACTCGAACTACCTGAAAATAATACGTTGAGCTTAGGATAGGAATCGTAGATATTTTTTAACTCTTGATTCCAGTTTTTATATTTATGAATTTCATCAATACAGAGTAGTTCTCCACCATGTAATTTTATAAATTGATCAGCGGTCTCAACCAAGGTATGTTCTGAAAAATACAAGTTATCAGCTGAGAGATACAATCCTTTTTCACTCTCACCATAGTGTTCCCGTAAATATTGGAGTAAAAAGGTGGTTTTTCCAACGCCCCGAGCTCCCACTACGCCGACAAACCGGTGATCCATTGTAAAGCCACGATAAAATGCTCGATAATAGCCTGGTTTTACTTCCGCAAGCAGGCGGCGATAGATCTGAATTAACCTGTCCATATTTTGAGTACAGTCAAACTTTTAGACTAATTATCTTGACTACACTCAATATTATATGATATTTTTCACTTTTTTCAAGTAAGACATAAATCCACCATTCCTCTTTGACACGATGTGCTGGATTCTCTACAGAGTCTGTTTGATAAGTCCCTTTCGTTATGAAAGGCTGTTAGGTTCGAGTAAAAAGAACTTTATTTCTGACGAAGGAGTAGCTTTGACTACTTCGAGGAAGAATAAATGTTCCTTTTTGCCGAATCCTACTGACTTGCAATAGAATGCGACTTATCAAACAGACTCTAAGAGTCCAGATCAAAAACTTAGTGCTCAACCAATAAACTCTGCTGCTGATATTAGTTTTATTTCTTGAGGTGGCGTATAGGTATCTGGTTTCTCAATCATCACTAGATTGAGATTTTGGCAATTGAGAGTTGCCCCAGCTTTTATGAGCGACCGCACCTCTCTCTTCTGTGTCTCCTCATCTATCAAGTTAGCACACACTTGATAAAGAGCCGTTGCTCTGCCCTCACTCAATATGACAAAGTCAACCTCATTACCTTTGTCATCTTTATAGTAATGCACGGTTTCGTTCTCCTGGGCGAGTTTACGAAACATGACATTTTCAAACAACCTCTCTGTGTTTTTTGAAAACTTTGTTGATAAGGCGGTCATAAATCCGGTGTCGACAAAGTAAACTTTTCTTGGAACCTGGAGTTGATTAATAACGGCCGGATTATGAATATAGAGCTCATCCATAAAATATGAGCTTTCGATGTAAGAAAGGTAGTTTTGGATTGTTGACTTCCCAACCGGTATATTCATGCTTTTCAGGTTATTATGGAGCTTGGAAATAGTAATATAGCTTGAATTGAGCAGCAATTTTAATAGTGTTTTTAAAGCAATGTCATTCCCTATTTTGTACCTCTCTGCAATATCTCTTTGGACAACCGTCTGGAAGTAGGACTGTAAGAGTTCCTGTTTTTTTTCTACCGCAGTCAACACCACAGCCGGCAAGGCTCCATAGGTGAGATATTCATCAAAAAGAAACTGAAACCGAGCCAGTTCATCTTTGACATACACTACTTTTTCAAAATCAATACTTGTCTGCTTAAAACGTAAAAATTCGACAAAACTCAGGGGAATGACTTTGACTTCCCAGGCTCTGCCCCTCAACTCAGTTGGTAATTCAGCACTACTCATTTTTGATGACGAACCAGTAATAAACAACTGAATTGTTTCGGTGTCTAGTATCCGTCTCACCCATTTTGACCAATTGGGAACCAGCTGCAGTTCATCTAAAAAAAGAAAGCGTGGTTTTTTGCCAAACACCGCTTGTATTTCTGGTAGTAAGTCGGTCAATAGGTTGGTGGTGGGAGGAATGATCCGCTCATCTTCAAAGTTAATGTAGACGACTTCTTGGCGCGATTGGGTTTTTAACAGCTCCTCGATTGCCTCGTACAGCAAGTATGTCTTCCCTACCCGCCTAAACCCGGTGATAACGGCGGCGTTGTTGGTTCCTGGTTGGAGCCTGATATCGACCTGAGTGTCGCGCCTAATGACTGCCGGAAGTTTTCTCTCTCGCCATTCATATAATAGTGTTCTCAATATTTGATTCATAGAACAAGAATATCATGTTTTTGTTCTACAAGCAAGACAATAATGCTTATTTGAGTGTTGATTGATTGTATTAGCGCGCTTTTCAATACAACGGGTCCAGCTGATTGATTATTCGTCTCAAAATGAGACGAAAGAAGGGCGTGAATGAGACGAATGTAACTCCCAGACAGAAAGAAATCTCAATTTTATCAACAACAATCTTCAATATCCTTTTTGCTATAACCCCAATAAGATAATTCTTTGATGATCTTCTGTGACATCTGTTTATACATATTACTTTGAACAACAATGAAATCTGGTTGGACTCTAAAGTCTGATGAGTGTTTTTTAGGGTGGTAAAACTTCTTTGCGTGTCCGCCAATCCCAACTCGCTTATTCTCAATAAAACCTAATTTTCTTAAAACCTTGCACCAATGTTTTTGATTTTGCGGAGGAAATGTGCCCATAGCATTTCTAGGCATGCGCTAAATGGTTGTCTACTTGCGTCTGAGCTCTGATGACAGTACCGTCATCTAACATTATTCTAAAATCATCCATTCTTCTTTTCGCATAATACCTTGGTATATCAAAATATGTTAAAGTTGTATCGTAAAAGGCTTCTCTCAGCTGCTCTAGATTATCTGCAGAAGCATAAAGGTTGGGATAATTAACAGACTCGGCGATGAGTCCACCGTCCTTCAGCTTAATAATTTTAATTTTTTGACTAAGGATGTCCGCAGAAAAGTTCTCAGGTATTTCGAGGGGAAATCTAAGAATATCGAATTTAACAAAGTAGCCAAGGTTTTGAAAGAAATCTAACATACAATCTCACAATTAATGTCTGATGACCACTCGTACTTATAATACAATAGTCGAATATTTTCAATCTGTAAGATATAAATCACGTTCTTCTTTGACACGATGTGCTGGATTCCCTCAGAGTCTGTTTGATAAATACGC
>PFDH01000007.1:0-5199 GCA_002772705.1 Candidatus Pacebacteria bacterium CG10_big_fil_rev_8_21_14_0_10_44_11
TCTTTGAGTCATTTGGGCTAAGAATATTCCTCATTAATGACTTAGATGCCGCATTTAGGTTTTATCCGTCAGAACAAGCAGTAAAGATTAATACTTCACAATTAGTAAGTCAATTTTTGATTTCCCACCCTGATGTTGTTACTAAAATTGAGAGTGATTATGTTAATGGTGCCTTCACTTTAAAAGAAGGAGATCTGGAAATCTATCTGAGCTTGCACAATAAGGGCTTGGCTCATGTTATTGAGTTTTGCCATAATGGCTTGAAACCCTTTTTGGCAAATGGCTCAAATAGTAAGGTTTGTGAATTAAAGACAATCATGGCCAAAATCGTAGAAGAGCCGGAAGCCTCAATCTGGTAGATTGCCCTAAATTTTAAAGGTTAAAAACCTCCCTACTTCCTTCGCTGTGTACTCTGGATAATCCAGCTCCGTAGTCCAGTCAGTTGTCCGAAATTGTACCCATGATTCGAGCCAGTTTTAATCCTCGATTGTTATGTATAATACTTCTATGCATAGCTTCTTTGTTTTTGCTACGGCTGGTAGAATTGAGATATGACAAAGGATGACAAGAAAAAAGTTTATTTGATAAGACATGCAGAAAAAGATTTAGAAGGAGTGCTTACTGAAGAAGGCAGAAAAGCTGCTGTAGCCTTGGGAGAAAAGTTACCACTCGAAGATGTAGCAGATGTTATTTGTTCTGATTCCCTTAGAGCTAAAGAAACAGCAACGCTGGCACTCATTAATACTTGAGTGACGATTTTCACTTAATACCCCATCCCCAACCTCAATTTAGAAAATCCAGCGTTAGACAACCCACTCCTACCAATATGCCTGACAATGCTCGCAGCTGCATGCTCATGGGGCAAGATCACGTAGCTAGCCCCGGCTGTATACAGCTCCTCAGCCTCATCTCTAGTCTGGGCAAAAATTAAGACTGAACAAGTGGGTCTGACCTCTTTTAAGTGTTGGCACAACAAAATATTATCAGCTTGAGTGGGTATGCTGGAAATAACCAACTTGGCGTGATCCAGTGGCAACTCTAGCAAAAACTCCTTGTTGCCGACGTCGCCATAAAAAAATCTAACTTTCTCTTTTTCATATCGCTCTTGCATCGCTGGATTAAAATCAACAATTCCTAGTTCATAGCCGTACCGCTTGCCAAGTTTCAAAAAATGGTCACTGGTTCGGTCGCAGCCAAATAAAAAGATCTCAATATGTTCCTTTGACATTTTTGGATCACTGCCATTCTTTCGCAACTCCAGCAGACTCAACAACTTTTCTAACTTTGGGTACAGTTTCTCAGAGTAGAGAATCAGATAGGTTGAACCGGCAATGGTGACCAACCCAACCAAAGTAATAATTGTGACCACATCCGGAGACAAATGCCCCAGTTGTAAACCCAAACTGGCCAGAATTAGAGAGAACTCGCTAATCTGAGCAATTGAGAGTCCGGTCATAAAACTGGTTCGTTTGTGAAAACCCAGCAAGTTCATAATCACAATCATAATCACCGGATTACCCACTAACACAAAAGATGACAACACCAAGACTGGTAAAAGCAAATGAGATAAAGAACTAAAGGTCATTGAGGAACCAAGCACAACAAAAAAGAGAATGATAAAAAAGTCTCTGAGAGGCCGCAGTTTGGCGGCAATTTCTTCTGCATAGGTGGTCGTGCTCATCGCCACTCCCGCCACCAACGCCCCGATTTCAATCGATAACCCCAGCCACTGGAACAGAGCCGCTAAGCCCAGTCCCCAAGCCAGAGAGAAGACAAATAGTAGCTCCTGACTCTTGCCGATCAAAAAACTCAATTTGGGTAGCAGCCACTGGTAAGTAATAAACAAGACAACCATCAAGCCAAGCGTCTTCAAAACCAGCAAGCTAATGAGCGGAATCAGGTCATTATGACTTGGATTAGAAAATGCAGAGATCCCAATTAAAATCACTGAGGCAATCACGTCTTGTACCAGCAAAAACCCGATCGCAATTTTGCCGTACAACGAATGAGTCCGTCCTTTGTCTGAAATCAGCTTCAAGACAACAATAGTGCTGCTAAAGGTCAGGGCAATGGCCACGTACCAAGCGGCCGTGGTAGTTAGCCCCAACGCCAAGGCAATCAGAAAGCCAACCACTGAGGTAAACAAAACCTGGCTAATGCCAGTAATCATTGACACCGCCCCAACTTCTTTGATCACTTTTGGACTCAGATGGAGGCCAACGATAAACAATAAGATGGCAATGCCAATTTTTGAAAACAGCTCGAGCGTGTCTTTGGCCTGAACAACGTTAAAACCGACCGGCCCCACAATCACACCGGCTAGAATATAGCCAACAATTAGTGGCTGTTTAAGCAGCTTCATCAGGCTAGACGCCACTGCAACAATCAGCAGCACCAGGGTTAGTTCAACAAATAGAGTCATGTTATTGGTAGAGTTTTTCTTGGTACTCTTTCAGCATTCTATCGGCTGAGAACTGTTGGGCAAGTTCAATTGACTTTTTCATCCGCTCTAACCATTTGGTGGGCAGACCATTTTGGCGATCGTAGTACATCGGGACTATCTCCGTTTCGAGTAAGTTAAAAAGGGCTAGAGAAATATCCTTAGGTGGCAAAATCCAACCAAGATCATCCCACTTCACTTCTGCCGCCCAGCCATCAGGTACAGTGCACTGCAAGACGCCATTGGCAATTGCTTTCATGCCTGAGGTGCCGCAGGCCTCTTTGCCTAGTTGGGGAGTGTTCAGCCACAGGTCAGAGCCTCTGACCAAGTTTTGAGTGACCGCGATATTGTAGTTGGGGATAAAGAGGGCATTGCCGGACAGTTCGCGCTGCATGTAGCCAATAATATCTTTGAGTAACTTTTTGCCAATTGGATCACCTTGGTGAGCTTTGCCCGCAATCAGTAATTGGGCCGGCCGGTCTTTGTCCTTTAGCAGCCGTCTCAGCCGCTCAACATCCTCAAAAACCACGTTCAGCTGCTTGTACCCAGCAATCCGGCGTGCCCAGGCAATCACAAACCGATTGGGGTCGTAGCCAAAGCCCGTTTGGGCTTGAACAAAGTGCAGTAAGTTTTCTTTTTCGCTAGCGTGCGCTTGCCACAGATTTGAAGGGGAGTCAACGGTAGTTTGGGTTAATAAGGGTGATTGCCAAGTTTTGAAGTGAACGCCGTTGGTGACGTTGGTCCAGTGATAGCGTGGCCAATACTCCTCTGATAGTTTGGTATGCAGCTGACTGACGCCCGAAGCTTTTCTGGAAACGTTTAAAGCAAACCGGGTAATGGCAAAAATGGCTGGATCAACATCAATACCAGCTTTGAGTAGTTCTTCAACAGTGATCCCCATTTTGTTGGCATAGTACTTTGAATACATTTTTAATAAATCCATTGGATACCCTTGATTACCGGCGTCAACCAGGGTGTGATTGGTATAGACCGTCTTTTCGATGGCCAGCTCTCTGGCCGATTCGTAGGTTACCCGATGGGTATCCATCAGCTCTCTGATCAGCTGCCAGTGTAGAAAAGCTGGCCGACCCTCATTAATGTGGTACAACGACGGATGAATGCCCAGTGCGGTCAGCAATTTGATTCCACCAATACCCAACAACAACTGCTGTTTAAGTTGTGCTTCTTGGGTGCCAGAATATAAAATTTGAGTAATACTGCGCTCTGGCAACTGGTTTTGATCGGTTTCTGAATCAAGCAAGTATAAGACGACGCCGTTGTCAAAAGTTTTTTTCCAACATCGCAACCAAATATCGATTTCAGTCAGGTGGACTTTAATAAAGAGCGGCATGTCGTCTACATAGACATTATCCAAACCGGCGGATTTAGGGTCAAATAGCCAATCTTCATCATATTGGTCACCCTCAGCGGTGATTTTTTGGCGCATACTGTAACCACGATAAAGTAAACCAACACCAATCATTGGAAAGCTGCTCTCAGCTGCTTGTTTGAGCGTGTCTCCAGCTAAAATTCCCAGGCCGCCAGCATAAATAGGCAAGTTGGGATCAAAACCAAACTCAGCACAAAAGTAAGCCACTGGATGTGTGCTAGAAATAGCAGCTGAGGAGTCTACAAAGTTCATACCTAATGTACAAATTGGATTAAATTTTGCTACAGTAATACTACTACAAACAAATGAACGATTGCTATGGAACATCATAAAATTGTTGAGCTGCTGGATCAAGAGGCTGAACATTTACTTGGTCATACGTGTCAAAAAATTCCCTTTGACCAGATTTATCGCCCGCATCCTGGGCAGGTACTTGATGTTTTTGGTCAGTCTGATCGCTCGCAAGCGGTGATTGACAATCTACGGCGTCTGTCTGAGTCTGGGCGGTTGGCACAGACCGGCTACCTTTCTATTTTCCCGGTTGATCAAGGGGTGGAGCACTCAGCCGCCTATTCGTTTTATCAAAATCCGCTGTTTTTTGATCCAGAAAACGTGGTTAAACTGGCGCTTGAGGGCGGAGCCAACGGCGTTGCCTCTACCTTAGGAGTGTTGGGTTTAGTTTCAAAAAAGTATGCTGACAAAATTCCCTTTATAGTCAAACTGACTCACAATGAACTATTGACCTATCCTAATCAACACGACCAAGTGATTTTTGGTTCGGTCAAACAAGCCGCTCAAATGGGTGCGGCTGGGATTGGCGCAACCATTTACTTTGGTTCACCGCAGTCATCACGGCAAATTATCCAGACCTCCCAGCTTTTTGCCGCGGCCCATCAGCAAGGGTTGTTCACTGTTCTTTGGTGTTATCCCAGAAATCAATCATTTAGTCGGGAAGATGCTGATTATAACCAGGCCGTCGATTTGACCGCTCAAGCTAACTACTTGGGCGTGACAATTGAAGCAGACATTATCAAGCAGAAGCTGCCAACTAGTGATCACGCCTTTTCGGCTGTTCAATTTAGTAAATTCAACCCAGAGATGTATGAGGCGCTGCTGACCGATCATCCAATTGATTTGGTCAGATATCAGGTTGCTCACTGTTATCTGGGTAAAATCGGTCTCATTAACTCTGGCGGTGAAGCTCAGGGTGAGAATGACTTACGTGAGGCAGTTAGAACGGCTGTGATTAACAAACGTGGTGGTGGTTCAGGTTTAATCATGGGTAGAAAGATTTTCAAGCGACCCTGGGCTGAAGGCATTAAGCTGATGCAGGCGGTGCAGGACGTCTATCTGGATCAAGAAATCAAGG
>PFDH01000007.1:5217-15265 GCA_002772705.1 Candidatus Pacebacteria bacterium CG10_big_fil_rev_8_21_14_0_10_44_11
GAACGTATTTGCCGTCTGAATAGATCATCAGCTCGCTGCCATCCATCAAAATGGCGCTCACCGTTCGATCTTCGGTCGAAACAATATCAGTGTGTTCTGGCGACTCGTTGTAGCCCATCTTTTTCCATTCAGCTCTAGAAACTTGACTGGCGTCACCGTCATAACAATCCCGATAAGCACTGCCTATTGCTAGATGCATGTTGCCAAAGGGACCCCCAATATTTTCGTCATAGAGAGTTTCGGCCATTAAGTGAGTAATACGAGATAAACGACTATCAGTCAAAGAAAACTCTCCAATTTTGTTGGCATTGCTTGACTTCAGCATTTGGTCAAGTAGTTTCTGACCTTGTTTGGCTTTGGCCTTTGTCACCACTCCCTGGTGAAATTCCAACTTCACTCCGTCCATGTGATTACCATAGCGATAGACTGGTTGATTAAACTCAATCCAGCCTTCGGTGCCTCGCCAGTCAGGTGAAGTAAACAGCTCAAAGCTGGGAATATTTCTATCAGCCCCACCTTTCCAAGCTCGCTCCGAACCCAATTTGACAACTAAATCAACGTGAGAACCTTTAATAATCAGTCTGTCTATTTTCAGTTGGTTCAGTTTTTTCCGGATGGTAAGCTGAAGATCCTTAACCCGGCGCCACTGCGCAATTGGATCTGATTGATCTAAAAAGCAGGCATTAATTATTTGTTGCCAGTACTCTTCTAAACTCAGTCCAACAATTGACGCTTTAGCCTGAACCCCCCAAAGGGCTAAAGTCCAAGTAAACTTGCCTTGAGTTTCTTTATCGATCAGCCATTCTCGAGCCTTTTGCTTTGAATCGCGAGAAAGTAGGATCTTCTCTGGATCGGTATTGATTAACTCAAAAGGATTAACGTCGGCAATAATGCCAATCTGATGATCAATGAGCTCAATCCGGCTTTTGATGTAGCGATCAGGAAAAAATTGAAGTTGTTGGGGATCAGCTAGCTCAAAAAAATGTTGATCAAAGCCGGTAGGTAGTAAACGAAGCAATGGATGCCCGCCAGCCTTGAGGACGCTATTTTGAAGTTGGAGAGCCAATGCCTTAGCGACATCGGGAACTACTAGTTCAACCACCTCTCCTGTTTTAATCCCCTCGTCGTCGCCCAAAGCAAAATTTACCAATAGTTCAGCATATTTTTTCAGAATCTCGGTTGAAGGCAAAAACGGGTGATTAACTTGAAACGTAGACATGAGGTGATCAGTCTATCATATTCTCGGATAAAAATAAGCTAAGTTTTTTGAGCGCGACGATTCGATGAGAGTACTTATTTTTATAATTTTCCCCTAACTCAGCCAACGTTTTTATTTCTCCTTGAGGAATAAAAATCGAATCGTAACCAAATCCAGCGACACCTTTTCTTGTTTGGGCAATTGTTCCTTTTAACGAGCCCGTGAAAAAATAAGCTTTGGCGTTTTTGGGAGTGACTAAGCAGAGGACACACATAAATTCAGCGGTTCGATCGGCACTGCCAGCCAGCTTTTTTAGTAAACCCTCGTTTCTTTGTCGGTCGCTGCCGGCCAGCCAGCGAGCGCTGATGACGCCAGGAAAGCCACCAAGAGCGCTTACAACTAAGCCGGAATCATCGGCCACGGTCGGGTATTGAGTTTGATTAAACACCAAGCGGGCTTTAATCTCTGCGTTCTGGGCAAAACTCTTGCCAGATTCGTTTGGAAGATCTACTGGCAGGTTAAAGTCAGCTGAGGGCAGCAAACACTCAACCCCCAAGCCAGTTAAAAATGTTTGAAACTCCTGTCGCTTACCGGGGTTTTGTGAAGCGATCACTAGCTTCATGACGATTGACTACCACCGCCAAGCATTCCACCCAAACCGCCGGTCATTGAGGAAAGTTTTTTGGCGGCTAATTCTTGAGACTTCTTAATCGCGCGGTTGAGGGCATCGATTGCTTCTTGACTGGTAATACCTTGGACTGAAAACTGTTTAATTTTTTGATCGCCAGAAATAACCACCACAATGTCACCCTCTTCAACTCTAATTTCTTCGGCGGCTAATTCATCCTGCATTTGCTTGGCTTGCTGCCTAAGTTTGTTTAAATCTCCCAACGCTTTAAATGGATTGGCCATAGTCACTCCTTTTTTTAGTCCAAATAATCTCTGAGCATTGTACTACATCAGGACATCAGCAGCTAGCTGTTCTAATTGGTTAGAAAGCTTGGGTTGAGCCAGTTCTGAGTCTCTGGGTTGATCGGAAAGAATGCAGTTAATCTTAACTGGTCCGCCATATTGTTCGGTAATTAGTGCGTTTAGGATCTGAGTAAAACGCGGTTGGAGCAACTGCTCTTGGTGAAATTTATAGAAAACGCTCAAAGTTATTTCTCCTTCGGCACCAGACACGGGTCGGGCTGATTTAAGGAGAGTGGCCAAACTAAAGTTATTTTCTGAAATCTGAGCGACAAAATCAGACCACTGCTGGTAGAGCAGCAGTCCATCTCCTGATAAATTGCTCGAGGTTACCACTTGAGGAGATGGGGTGATTGTTTCACTCACCGGGGTCAAGTAGTCAGTTTGTTGAGTATCGGCAGTTGTTGATTTTTTGACATTTGTATCTGGCATGACCACTGGATCAGAAGTTTTAGAACTTGATTTGATTAGCGCCGTTCCAGCCTTACTTCCCCCCTTTTTTTGGCGTTGAGCCCGATCAATCACTTCTAGCAACCTGAGCTCTAACTTCAATAGGGGGACTAAACTATTTTGAGACAGTTCAGCGGTAGAAAGTTGAGTCAGCAAAAAACGAGCCACTTCTGAAGAAAAAACGGCGTTGCCGTCTTCAATTTGATACGCCAGCACTAACTGGTGATAGAGATAGGCGGCCACATCTTTATGGAAAGCCGTTTCATTAACACCGGCCTGACGAAGGGCTTTAAAGAAACTAATCACCTGGGCGCTATTTTTATCAACCACCGCTTGCACCAATGGCGGAATCAGTTGCCGATAATTCTGACCAAGGTGCTCCCGCAAGGACTCAAGATCGTTCAGCTTGAGTAAGTCTGCCTGCTCCAGCAATTTAATTGCATCACGAAAGCTACCATTGGCTTGTTGAGCAATAAATTCTAAGATAGGGGCAGTCAATTTTAGTTTTTCAGCTTGTGCAACATGTTGCAAGGCTAGCAGCAATTCTGGCTCGCTAGCTTGGCTAAACTGAACCACCTGACAGCGGGAGACAACCGTTTCTGGCACTTTTTGTGGCTCAGTCGTGGCCAGAATAAAAACGACATGGGTTGGTGGTTCTTCAAGTAGTTTGAGTAAAGCATTAAACGCTTCGGTCGTTAACATGTGAACTTCGTCCAAAATATAGACCGAAATTATTCCCCCCACTGGGGGCAAATGAACTTTTTCTTTGAGGGCTCTGATGTCATCGATTCCCCGATTACTGGCGGCATCCATTTCTTGAACCAAGTAGGATTGACCGGCATAAATAGATTGCAGCTGTTTTGTTTGCGCGTTTGGCTCGAGTAAGGCTGCTGATGGGGCAGATCTAGTTAAAAAAAGTGTTTCAACCGACTGACTATTAGCGGGGTCATTCAGCGTGGCGCCAATAATTCTAGCGGTTGAGGTTTTGCCTGTCCCTTTGGGTCCGGTGAACAAAAAAACTTGCGGAAAAGTTTTGCTTTTTAACAGGCTTAAAAAGTAGTTTCGAACGGAAGTCAGCTGTAACTGCGAAAATGTTTTAGGTCTATAAATTCGATTCCAACTCATAGCACTACCATACCGCAGCTTGGACTAGAAAAAAAGTAGAGCCTCAAGCCGATCACTCGTGATGGTATCCAAGCAAATGAAGCAAGCCATGCTCAAGGTAAAAGCAAAGCTGATCATCAACCCGCTTGCCAAAACGTTTTGCTGATTTGACTGCCTCCGGAAAGCAAATCACGACATCACCTAAGTGAGGGGGCATAGATTCTGGCAAAGGGATATCTAGTAACTGGTTTTTTTCATGTTGAGGAAAGGAAAGCACGTCAGTCCCGCCTTCGTGTTTTAAAAGACTTTCATTCAGTTCTTTTATCTTTCTGGTGCCGACCACCGAAACGTCAACCTGAGCGTGGTCAATCCGATGAACTAGTAAAAAAGTTTGGACACAGTTGCGCAACTTTTTTCGATCAATTGGAAATCTGGAACCAACAAATAAATTAGTTTGAATCATAATAATTTTGAAGATGCGAGCAGGATTGACCGCTCTAGTTGTTCAGTGATTGCTTTGGTAAGTTGTGATTGTGTTTGGATCCAGTCGCCAGCTGCTTGCTCAGAAACTTGAAGTTGATATAGAAATTCTTTTTGTTGAGTTTCCTCGAGACTTGATAAAATCTTCGCAATCACTGACCAATAAAACCACTGATCTACCTCTGGATATTTTAACACTATCTGGCTCAATTGATGAGCTAGTGCCCCAGTCTGAGGTAAATATGGATAAAAGAAAAATTGCGGATTAATCATGACGGCTGGTGTCCAATCTGATAGCAACCGGGTTTCAGACTATTGCTTTGATCGTTTAGGTAAAAAATGACCGTTCGACCTAGAGTTACCGGCGACCAAAACTGGCCTTCGCGGACGAGTTGAGGACTAGCACCGAGCTGATAACGATTAGCTGGGTCAAGGAAATCATCAATCAGTTCAACAATGCAATATAATTCTTGTTGAGGATTGATCAGACAAAACTTCTTTTTTGTGAGCAGCTGTTTTAGTTGGGTGATTGATAGCGGTTGGGTGGCTAGCGATCTGAGTGAGAGCGCAATCCAATAATCTGAGACCGTCGGAGCCGTTCCGGCGAGCTGCCAGCCAAAAATTGGCCGGGCTTTGGCGATGCCAGCCTCGGGAATATTTTTAATGGTTGCTGCCTGAAGAGTAGGTGAGAAAAAAAGATGTGGCAAACTAAACAGAGTCGCTTTTTGAAACGGCAACTGAAATTGGTCATTGCCAGTTGAAACCTCAAAACCCAGCACTTCACTTAATTGCTGTTCAATGTACAACAAAGTCTCGTTTTCGATGGTTGACCCAGGTAAATCAACAATTTGTTGCAATTTTTGAATAATGGCGTGAGATTCTTCGGTTGTTAGCTGTTGGGTCTGCTCGCTGGCTGTAATTGGTGCTACATGAAGATAATCAAACTTGTCAGTCTGAATTGACCGGAGCAGGGGTTCTAGATGGGGAAAGTCATGAACTAGTTGTTGATAAGTCTCAGCAGCTAACTGATCAGCTGCTTGGGCGGTTGGCATACCACTAGTATACACAACTTCTATTAGAACCTGTCTAATAAGTCGCATTCTATTACAAGTCACCAGACTTCGGTAAAAAAGTTAATTCTTCACTCCTCGAAGTATGCTAACATACTCCTTCGTCGTTCAGAATACTTTTTTCCTCGAATCTGACTGCCTTTCATTACGAAAGGGACTTATCAGTCAGGTTCTTAGGCTATTGCAGACAAGTCAAGGCCAGTTGAAGTCGAGAAAGCACCAAGGGTTTGTTGAGTACCATCATTGTTTCAAATAACGGCGGAGTGGCGGTCTTGCCAGTGACGGCTATTCTTAGCAACATAAAGTAGTCTCGTTTTTTCCAGTCTGCTTGTTCTTGCAGTTGTCTGATCGCCGTTTCGAGCGACACAACGCTCCAATCGGCCAGATTTTCTAAGGCCGCAACTGTTGTTTGAAGTTGCAACTTCACTATTTGGGTTGATTGTTTACCAATCAAATCTTGAGCCTGAACAGTAATTTCTCGGTAAAAAAACTCAGTCAGGTTTTCAATTTCTGACAGTGTCGTCAATCTTTCAGCAACCAGGGGCAGTATACTCTCCAGTTTATCTTTTGGAAAATCAGCCGGCAAAAAGGGTTGTAATCGTTGAGCTAACTGGGTTATTGGTAGTCGGCGAATGTAGATACCGTTGAGCCAGGCTAATTTTTTTAGATCAAAAACCACTGACTTTGGACTAATCCTAGCTGGATCAAATTCCTGAATATACTCATCAAGAGAAAGAATTTCGCGTTGATCTGCAGGTGTCCAACCAAGAATCATGAAAAAGTTTAGCATCGCCTCTGGCAAGTAGCCTTGATCTAAAAACGATTGAGCCGAGACAGTGCCTTTTCGTTTACTCATCTTGCCTTTGCCGTCAGGGTTGAGAAAAACCGGAATGTGGGCATAAATCGGTGGCTGCCAACCAAAAGCTTGATAGAGCAGAATATGTTTTGGAGTTGAACTAATCCACTCTTCGCCACGAAGTACATGACTAATTTCCATTAAATGGTCGTCGACTACCACTGCCAGATGGTAGGTTGGATAGCCGTCTGATTTAAGTAAAACTTGATCGTCAACGTCCTCAGACTGAAAGTTGATTTGACCCCGAATCAAATCGTTAAAGGAAACCACTTGACCCCAAGGAACCTTCAGCCGAATCACTGACGATTGACCCGCTGCTAGCTTGGCACCAACCTCTGCCGGTGTTAGATGCAAGCACTGCCGGTCATATCTGGGTCGGGTTTTTTGAGCCACTTGATTTGTTCGTAATTCTTCTAAGCGCTGCTTGCTACAAAAACAATGATAAGCCGCACCTTGTGTCACCAAGGACTGGGCATACTTTTGATACAGGTCTAGGCGTTCTGACTGCACGTAGGGAGCAAACGGACCGCCTTTAATCGGTCCCTCGTCCCAATCCAAACCATACGCCTTAATAACCGAAAGGATTTTTTCAACCGCCCCTTCAACTTGACGTTCTTGATCAGTATCTTCAATTCTCAAAATAAAGCTGCCCCCGTGTTTTTTGGCTAGAGCATAGTTTTTAAGTAGCGTGGCAATATGGCCAACATGATACTCACCGGTTGGACTTGGTGCCATGCGGGTTCTGACTGTCATAGGTTTCATTCCGGATTAGTTTGGTTGGCAGCAAGAGCGCTCACGTAGCCTAAAAATCCGCCGTCTCCCTTAAAAACGTAAATTGGTTGCAAGTACAGTTGCGCTTGTTCTCCTTCAAAGTAGCCTAAAACCACTTCTCTAATCACAGCTTGTTCGGCGGTACCCGAATTAGCGACGTATCCCTTGCCAGTTTGCAGCAGCTTCCAAGCGGCGTCAACTGACCTCAAGTAGTAAGTCTCAGCCAGTGAGTAATCAACCGGCCAATAATTTCTGGTTAACTCGACTACACCATTACTAGACAGCCCAGACGAGAGAATGGCGTGTATTGTACCGGTCGATCCGTCAGAAGTATAGATTGGGAAAGCATCCTTGATTGGTGAGCGATTCAGATCTACTTGCACAAACTGAGCATCAGAAACAGAAACAGCCGGCTTGAGCTGACCACCCACGGCTCTAAGATACGTAATCTTTCCAGACGAAGTAGCAACATCAGCTGGTAACAGTTGCCCGCTACTCAAAAATTGTTTGACTTGTTGAACAGCATCAAAAGCAGTAGGAATTTTGGCGTTTAAGATTAACTCTGGATGAGCAAGATAATCGGTCATAAAAGTAAAGTTATGGTTGATGATATCCAACTCAAGGGTAGTGTTGAGCGTTTGTGATTTGTTCCATCGTAGGGTGGTTTCGTTAAGTAGTTGCGGTTCGCTGGTAAAGCCATAGCGGCGACCAATTTCTTTGGCGACATCAGTATCAAGCAAACTGGCGGTTTTTTTGGGCATAAAGTAAACCACGGCTCGGTCGCCAAATTGGGGAAAGTTGCCAGTCGGTAACTCAAGCTTGTAACTAACAACCTGATTCTGATTGGCAGCAAAAGCGATGTCTGGCAGTTGACCAAAGTTGCGAGTGGGGGGTGGCGGCGGTTCGGGGTGAGTGGCTTTCCAGTAGGCAATTGATGCTTGCCAAATAATTCGACCAAAAATCATCACCACCAAAAAAATCGATCCGTATTTCACAAATGCCCGACCAAACTTGGTCGCTTTAGTTAAGGTAAGGCCTTTAGTTTTAGTTTTTGCCATTATTGATTATTGTATCCCAATTCAATGCGGGATGTCATGCGCTAATCCATTGGCAAAGAACTGCTCTCTGTCTGGTACAATACTGCAATGACAATCACAATCTTTAGTTTGTTTCCGGAGTATTTTCAGTCTGTTTTGCGAACATCAATTATTAAGCGAGCTCAGGCCAAGCAGTCGGTTAACTTTGAACTGATCAATATTAGGGATTTTGCAGTCGATAAACATCGATTAACTGATGACAGACCGTTTGGGGGCGGTGCAGGGATGGTGATGATGATTGAACCAATTGATAAAGCGCTTCGTGATTGGCAGACAAAATATCAGGATCAGTCAAAACTAGTGGTTGCGACCTCAGCCTCAGGAAAACTTTTTACCCAACAGCTTGCTTGCCACTGGGCACAACTTGATCATTTAGCCATCCTTTGCGGTCACTATGAAGGTATTGATCAACGAGTACTAGATCATCTTGTGGATACAACGGTGCGCATTGGTGACTATGTCCTCTCTGGTGGCGAACCGGCAGCCGCGGTGATACTTGATACAGTCACCAGACTTTTACCAGGCGCACTCGGCAATGAGCACAGCTTGGTTGGTGAAGCTCATGAACAACCAGGTCAGGGTAGTTACCCGCAGTACACCAGACCGGCTGAGTATAAAACCTGGAAAGTGCCAGACATCTTGTTAAACGGCAACCACGCAAAAATTGAAGCTTGGCGTCAACAGCATCGTCAAAAAATCTAATTAAAATTGGGTCTGTGCCAATGCTTGCACAACTGGTGTGAGTTCAAAATCCAGCTGAGCAATTAGCTTTTTGGTTGACAGAGCGGTATTCTTTTGGTACGGCCGGTTGTGAGATTGTAAATACTCATTCAACAAACTTGACTGAATTTGAGTTGTGGAACCAATAATTTGCTGGATCTGCTTGGCCAGCTCAAAATTAGACCATTGTTCACCACTTGAAGCATGAAAAAGACCAGTTTGACTTGTTCTCAGCACCCAGTCAATTACTTTCACGAAATCAGGAATCCAAGTCGGACCAACAAAGTGATCAGTGAACTGCCCAGATAAAGTCCTCGCCCGGAGATCGTCGGCAATTTTATGGACTAAATCTAGTTTTGTAAATCTGTCTGGCCTAAACGGTTGGTCGATTCTTAGAATTGTCCAATGTTCTGCCTTTTCTTGAACGACGGCTTCTGCCAGGGCTTTGGTTTTTCCATACCATTCTATTGGGTTGATGGGATCCAGTTCTGAATAAGGTGTTGGTTTTTCTCCATCAAAAACATACGCGGTTGAGATTTGAATCAGATGCAGCTGGTGCTGATTGCAGATCTCAACTAAATTTTGAGTACCCACCACGTTAACTTGATAAGCTGAACCGTCTACGTCATCAGTTTGCTCCCAAGCGGCGGTCACATTAGTAAATGCGGCAAAATGAACCAAAAAGTGGGCATCAGACCCCTTGAGAGCCTCCTCGATGCTGTCCGCTTTGGTGATATCAACTGGCTTGGTTGGATTGGAGATATCAAGTTTACAAAAATTATAACTGGATGCAAGTTGATCACAAAAAACTGAACCAATTAAACCATTGGCACCGGTGACAATCACTTCTGTCATGCTTAACCTTTTTGAATTTCCCAAACATCGGCGCCAAAGTGATCCCAGGGTAAGCGCAACTCGTCTGGTTGATCCAGACTAAACTGTTGGTTGGTGGCATAGATGAGCGACATTGGCCGTTGATAACAATTTTTTAAGCCATGAGCGACACCCAAGGGAATGCGGAGCAGTTTGGCCTGACCGCCTCCTAAAACTATTCTCAGATGCGTGTCAAAAGTGTTTGAGTCCTGGCGTAAATCATGCAGATTGACCAACAATCGTTCAAATGGAGGCACAAACCAAACGTCATCTTGAGTTTGATGAATGTGGTAGGCTTTGATTGCTCCTGACTCCAGGATAGAGAGGCTGATCTGTTTTACCTCGAATGGCGTCGCTAGGCCTTCAATCTGACCGGATTTGAGACGAAATAACTCTAAAAAGTTGCCGCCGTCATCAGTTTTCAAACTTAATTCAAGCAACTCAACGCCAGTAATGACGG
>PFDH01000007.1:15398-15956 GCA_002772705.1 Candidatus Pacebacteria bacterium CG10_big_fil_rev_8_21_14_0_10_44_11
CAAGCCCGATGGGTCGTGTACCAGTCTATCGTTTGTTGCAGACCTTCTTCTAAGGTGACCGATGGACTCCAACCAAGGTCTGTATGAATTTTACTCCAATCAACGCTATATTTCTTGTCGTGGCCTGGGCGGTCAGTGACATACTTAATTTGAGACTCGGTTTTGCCCATCAAATGTAAAATCATTTTGACTAGTTCTAGATTAGAAACATCTTTTTGTAAACCTCCCACTAAATAGGTTGAGCCAGCGGCACCGTTCAAAAGAATTTGTTCAATCGCTGCACAGTGATCCTTGACAAAAAGCCAATCTCTAATTTGGTTGCCGTCGCCATAGACTGGGACTGGTTGATTTTCTAGAATATTGGTGATTGTTAAGGGCATCAGCTTTTCAGGAAACTGATAGGGTCCGTAGTTATTAGAGCAGTTACTGATCGAGTAATCTAGGCCATAGGTTTCGCCGTAGGCTCTAACCAAGTGGTCAGCGCTGGCTTTACTAGCCGAGTACGGACTGCTGGGCCAGTAGTTTGTCAGTTCAGAAAATTTTTCTTGACTGCCTAAT
>PFDH01000007.1:15988-16433 GCA_002772705.1 Candidatus Pacebacteria bacterium CG10_big_fil_rev_8_21_14_0_10_44_11
ACAATATCGGCTTCAGTCATGGCTAGATCAACGGCATTGGGGTCGCAGATTGTGCCTTGAATGAACAAATAATTTTCATTATTTTGAATTGACGCCAAATTTTTAAGATTACCAGCATAGGTGAGGGCGTCAAAATTAATGATTTTGTCATGGGAATGATTTTCTAGCCAATACAAAATAAAGTTAGAGCCAATAAAGCCAGCGCCACCGGTCACTAGTAAAACGTTTGAGCGGCTGTTCGAAACTTGCATACTGTCCTTTGTCAATCAGTTCTGATGACTACATTAAGATTGCTTAACGGCTTGAGCGGTATCAAGCCTGTCCTGTAAATCAACGTACTTATTAAGGAGTCTAGTGTAAAGCTTTTCTTGGTTAGTATAGCGCGCGTGAAAATAGCCAGCCAATAGCGCTAATAAAACCACAACAATAATCAGCACCCGGTTAA
>PFDH01000007.1:16487-16629 GCA_002772705.1 Candidatus Pacebacteria bacterium CG10_big_fil_rev_8_21_14_0_10_44_11
TCCAAGCTTATCATAGATTTCCGCTTCAAACAGTTGTTGATTTCTGATGGTATAAGTCCATTGATTATCGGTGGCTTTGACGGGAGGATGAGTAATGGTGCCGGCTGGCAGATCGGGATAGATACCAAGTGATTGGGACGAA
>PFDH01000013.1 GCA_002772705.1 Candidatus Pacebacteria bacterium CG10_big_fil_rev_8_21_14_0_10_44_11
TTGGGTTTGGAATTAGCGGCATTTGTCTAGTTTTCTTTGCCTGGTTTTTTGTCCTTCAACCGTACCAAAAACTCAGAATAACCTCTTTTTTTACCCCAGCCGAAGATATTCAAGGCAGCAACTACAACGCCAGACAGGCCTTGATTGCGGTGGGCTCAGGTCAGGTGATAGGTCGAGGACTTGGACAGGGAGTGCAGTCACACTTACGCTTTCTGCCTGAGCGGCAAACTGACTTCTTGTTTGCCTCACTGGCCGAAGAATATGGATTGATGGGTAGTAGTTTAGTCTTGTTGCTTTACGCCCTATTGGTGGCTTTTCTAATCTGGGCCAGCCGATACATTAAAGATCTATCAGGCAAATTATATTTGGTAATGTTGGCAGTTTTGTTTTTTCTGCAGGCAATGGTCAACATCAATATGAATATTGGTTTATTGCCTATTTCGGGCATCACTTTGCCCCTACTGTCGTATGGCGGCAGTTCATTGTTGGGATTGTCGCTGGCTCTCGGAATTGCCCAGTCACTGATCAAGCAATCTCAAAAACGCTCCCTACTTCATATTGCTTAACAGCATGATATAATAGCTGGTCTCTGATACATCTAGATTGAACTGAGAAAGTGATCATGGCCTACGCAATTATTCAGCTTAATGGCAAACAGTACAAAGTTTCTCCCAAAGATGAGATTATTGTTGATCGCGTTCCTCAGGCGGCTGGTGAAAAAGTTACCTCGGGTGACGTTTTGTTGGTTTGTGACGGCGACAAAGTCAATGTTGGCACACCTTTAGTTAGCGGGGCTTCAGTCAGCTATACCATCAAGGATCATCAACGCGGCAAAAAGATCAGGGTTTCTAAGTACAAATCTAAGTCACGATATCGTCGGGTTCAAGGCCATCGTCAAGAGCAATCAGTGCTCGTGATCGAAGCAATTAAGGTCTAATTCCTCTCTTTTGCTGAGTTGTTTTCTGCTAAAATTTGTAAGGTGGTCTATGTCTTCATATTTTTTTATCCTTGGGTCAACTCCGGCTTTGTCATTGGTCGAATTGAGCGCTTTTTTAGCTCAACCCAATCTGGCTAAGATAAGTTCTCAGGTGGTAAAGGCTGAGTTAGCTGACGACCAAACGGCTACAGTGGCCTTGCAAGAGCTAGGTGGCTCAATCAAAGTTTGCCGCCAAGAGGAAACTTTGAATCGAAATGCCAGTACGGCAGAGTTAGAGCAAGCGGTGGCCGATCTATTTCAAAGACAGGCCAAGACAGCAAAAATTGTGATTGGGATTGGCGAGTTTGGTCGAGACCAGCTGGACGCACTTTCCTTAGAAAAAGTGAAGCGTTTGTTGACAAATGCTGACTTAAAGGTTCGTTTTATCGATGCGCCGCGATCCGGATTGTCCGCCGCAGTGCTGCTGCACCACAAAGTTCATGAGGTAATTATTATTCGAACCGAACAAGCAATTTTTTTGGCTTCAACCGTCAGCGTCCAAAACATTGATACCTGGACAATTGTTGACCGAGAGAAACCCTACGCTAACCGTAAAAAAGGGATGTTGCCCCCAAAAGTGGCCAGAATGATGGTTAACTTGGCAGTTGGCCCCCAACCAAAAACCAAAGCCACGCTCTTAGATCCATTTTGTGGCTCAGGCACTGTTTTGATTGAAGCAGCCTCTCGCGGTCTATCGGTGGTTGGCTCCGATCTGGATCCAGAGGCAGTAACCGGTACCGAGAAGAATCTGAACTGGTACAGCCAAACCTTCAAACAAGAATTTGAGTTTAAAACCTTGCAAGCCGATGCCACCAAACTACTGTTGTCAAAAAAAGTGGATTACTTGGTGACCGAACCATTCTTGGGTAAACCCAAAGCCCCGGCCGCTTTACTTCCCAATGTTTTTCGAGGCCTGGAAAAAATGTATCTGGGCGCCTTTAAGCACTGGCGCCGCTTATTAAACCCGAGAGCCAAAGTGGTGATTGTTTTTCCCCGCGCTTTAGCCGCAACTGCCGGTCTGAAACAAGACATCACCCTTGATAGCTTAATTGACAAGTTAGGCGCTCTCGGGTATACTCCTTTACTCGAGCCGGTGCTGTATCACCGCCCACAAGCCGTGATTGGTCGTGAAATTAGAGTTTTTGAATTTAAACCGGCTCAACAATAGGAACAAATCATGTCACACGTTAAAGCATCTGGATCAGTCGCCCAACACGCTCAAGGCAAACGCCATGGCAAACGGCTGGGCTTAAAAAAACACTCTGGTCAGACCGTTAAAGCTGGTATGATTTTGATCCGCCAACGCGGAGAAAAATACAAAGCTGGTAAAAATGTCGGCATCGGTCGCGATCACACTCTTTTCGCCCTCGATCCAGGTAAAGTTGGGTTCACCAAGCATCATGGCAAAACCATGGTTGTGATTGAGACCTAATCTCAATTTTTTTAACTGAACAGTTTTCCCGCTCCACAAGTTTCACGGACTGTGATATACCTGTCGTACAATGACAGACCAATCCACTCCCAGTGTACAAATTCTTGCGATTGAGGTCTTGCAACCCAATCCGTTTCAACCAAGAAACAAAATTTCCAGAGAAGAAATCCTGGAACTAGCGGACTCAATCAAACAGTACGGTGTTCTGGAGCCTCTCATTGTGGCTCAAACCCCGGCTGGTTTCCAGATCATTGCCGGTGAACGTCGCTGGCGGGCTGCTCGAGAAGCCGGTTTGACAGAAGTTCCAGCTCTGGTCAAAAAAACTACCCCCAAAGAAATGCTAGAGATGGCCTTGATCGAAAACGTGCAGCGGGCAGATCTTGGCCCACTAGAGAGAGCTCAGGCTTTTCAGCAATTAAGAAGAGATTTTAACCACAGCGTGCCCCAAATTGCGCAGCGGGTGAGTAAATCCACTTCGTACGTCAGTAACACCTTGCGCTTGCTCGACTTGCCAGACGCAATCAAAGACGGTTTAGCAGGCAATCAGATCACCGAGGGTCACGCCAGGGCCATTGCTGGTATTGATAATATTCCGGCCATGATTCAGCTCTACAAACGGATTTTGCTTGAAAGCGCTTCAGTCAGACGAGCCGAAGAATTAGCCAGAAACTTTAGACAACAGCACTCAACTTCACCAATCAAGCGACTTTCGCCCCAAACCACTCAGGTAGATGACCCCCTGATCAAGGCCTGGGAACAAGAATTGAAGCGATTGTTATTAGCCAAATCTTCGATCAAACTCACTCGCAGCTTCAAAACCACCAGAATTATCATTACCCTACAAGGTGACCCCGACCAGACTCAAAAAGATTTAGAAAAAATTATGGCTTTAACTCGGCATCAAGTTGAGGCCGAACAAAGCATCAAGCCTAAAGGGCGTAGCTCGGTTTGGCAATAACGCTGACGTCAGGCACCGGCCAGTAGCGGAAAAAGGCTTTACCAACAATGTTTTTTGAGGTAATTGGACCCCAGGAACGGGAGTCACTTGAATTAGTCCGGTTGTCGCCGGCCACAAAGTATTCATCTTGACCAAGTTGAACTACACGACCATTGGTAAACGCATTGGCCATGGTTTCGGTGCCTGTTGGTAGATATGGCTCTTTCAGCGCTGTGCCGTTAACATAAATAGAGTTATTTTTGACCTCAATCATTTCGCCGGGCAGTCCCATCACCCGTTTGATAAAGTCACAACCAGTGCCAGCCGGACAATGAGCGGCCGGTGGGGCATGAAAAACAATCACGTCACCACGCTGTGGGGTACCTAAACGGTAACTAATTTTGTCAGTTAGGACATAATCGTGAGAATGGAGGTTGGGTTCCATGGACATCCCGCTGACCTGATGCGGCTGCATAAAAAAGAGGTAAACCACCAAAAAGAGCGACAGACCAATCACAAAGGTCTCAATCAAATCAAGAAAAAAGCCACTGACGGCAGAGAGGGTGGTTGACATACGTTTGGATTATCGGTTTTTTGGGCTGGAGTTTCAAGCACTAAATGGGGATAATAGGTACAGGAGACACGTTTTTTCTCGGACGCTTGGTGCGTTCACCAAGCTTGACTGAGTTGCTTTTGTCTGGACAGGTAAATAATTCTCGTCTTTCTGTCAGCGATACAGACCCCGATCAAAAACGTCTACTCCTGTGGTTACGAAAGAAAACGACTATGGGGTACAGCAAGCAAGCGCTCAGGGGATTTGGTTGGCATTCTGTTGTCACTTTTTTGACCGCAACAATGACGGCTCTGAAGTTGGCTTTTTTGGCGCGCTTATTAGATCAGCGAGAGTTTGGACTCTTTGCGTACATAACGATTGCCCTGGGACTAACTGAAGCAATCACTGAAACTGGCATCAACGTTACTATTATTCAAGCCAAAGAATCCATCAAGTACTTTCTCAACACTGCCTGGGTGATTGCTATTTTCAGAGGCCTGATTATTGGTCTGGTTATGCTGGGAATGGGCGTCAGTATGAGTTCATTCTTTAGTGAACCTAACTTGACCGTTTTGGTTGGGCTGGCGGCGCTGGTACCGGTCGTCAAAGGCTTTATCAATCCAGCGATTGTGACCTTACACAAAGAGTTGCGATTTTTTCGTGACAGCGTCTACAGGCTGTCTTTGTTAGTCGTCGAGGCCGGACTAGCGGTACTGCTGGCTTGGTATTGGCACTCGGTGACAGCATTGGTAGTGGCGATGATTGGGGCAGCAGTGTTTGAAGTGATAATTTCATTTTTGCTGTTCAGGTTGCGGCCAGTTTTTGAGTACATTCCTAGTAGAGCCAAAAGTATTTTTAACAACGCCAAAGGCTTGAGCGTCTCAGCGGCGCTCTCATATATCAGTGAAAATGTTGACGATTTGATCTTGGGAAAGCTTTTAGGCACCGCCCCGCTGGGTTTGTATCACACTGGCTACTCGCTGACTCATCGGGCGACTCTTGGGGTGTCACAGTCGCTTTCTCACGGCGCCTTCCCCGTCTTTGCCCAGTTCAGAACTGATTTACCCCGATTAAAAAGAGCATTTTTGAAGTCGTTTTTAGGTTTGAGTCTGCTGTTGGTGGCAGTCTTAATTCCATTGATTGGCTTTCCCAAGTTGATTATCGAGATTATTTTGGGTCAAAAGTGGTTGGCGGTCGTACCGGCCTTGCCTTGGTTAGCAGCCGCAGGTGCGCTCCAAGCTCTGACCAGTTTGTGTTACACGGTAATGACTTCGACTGAATCGTACAAACAAATGAACGCTCACCGCATTTTTGGTTTGATTGTTTTTGTACCACTATTTTTGTGGTTAAGCCTGCAGTTTGGCCTGCTTGGCGCCGCCATGGGCTGGGCAATTGCCCGTGCCATTAGCTTTCCCGTGGTTTTTTGGTTAGTGTTGCGGAGGTTGAAATGAACAAATTGGCAATTAGCGTCATTATGCTGGTACACCGCAATGATGAGCGTTTACGGAAAGCCTTGACCTCAGTTAGTTTTGCCAATCAAATCGTAATAATTGATAACCAGAGTGGGGTGGACTGGGCAGAGCTGCAGAAAAACTATCCGCTTGAAGTGCGCAAGTTGAAAGAAAAGATTGAGGATTTTTCAAAAGTGCGCAATCAAGCCCTGGGCTATGCCAAAAATGAGTGGGTTTTTTTTGTGGATTCTGACGAGCAAGTGGTGAGGGGAGCGGAACCGCAACTTGTCGAGTTACTCAGCCTGGCCAACGTCAGTTTTGGTGTTGTCTACAGAAGTGATATTTTCTTGGGCAAGCAACAACACTACGGCGAGGCTGGGCACCAGGCGCTGGTCAGGTTGGGTAAGAAAACCCGATTGCATTTTACCGGCATGGTTCACGAGATCGCCGTGGCTAATGGCAACTGCCACTACACCAGAATCGAGCTGTTGCACCACGCTCACCCCAGCATCAGTGAGTTTATCGATGACGTCTCCGGCTATGCGCAGATCGTGGCAAGAGCAAAAACCACCGATTTTGGGCAGAATCTCTTCGAACTGATCTGCTTTCCACCAGTCAAACTGTTGTATGGCTTATTTATTCAAGGCGGCATACTGGACGGTTGGCGAGGAGTTGTCTATGCCTGCTGCATGAGCTTACACTCATTGTTGGTGAGGATTTATCGATATGAAATTTTGGCGAACACTGCAGAACCTGAGAAAAACTAATCGACTATCTTGGTTGGAGTTGGCAGTCTTAGTGTTCTTTTTTTGCGCTTTGAGTTTTGGCCAGTTGGGTAGACTAAGCTGGCCGGTGACTTTTTATCCACATGATGTTTTGATTTTGGTTTGGCTAGGACTGACCAGCTGGGGCTGGTTGCCTCAGCTGGTTCGAACGATCAGAAAGCTAACCTGGCGACGCTGGTGGTCTGGACTAGCTTTTATGGGTTGGCTGATTCTAGGAGTGATGATTAGCTTTGCCCAAACCCAGGATTGGCAAGTAGTTTTGTATCTGGGTCGACTCTTCATCTACAATCTGTTCTTGTTTTCTCTCTGGGCCCGATTTAAGGAAAACACCCAGCTATTGCGGGTTTTTCTGGTCAGTACTGGCATGTACATGGTTTGGTTTGGCCTCGTGCAGTACTTGCTGCTGCCTGATACTCGGTATTTATATCTCTTTGGCTGGGATGATCACTACTACCGCTTGATCGGACCGCTCTTAGATCCGAATTTGTCGGGGATTCTGTTTGTAATCACCGGCTGGCTGTTGGTGGCTTGGCGAAAGTTATTGCCCAAGGGGATAGTTGTCAGCCTGCTGATGATGACAATTTTGGCGGCGGTGCTGTCATACTCGAGAGCGACCTACTTATCAGCGATAATTTCCCTGGCGGTATACTGGCTGTTCACCATAGGCCAAACTAAAATTCTGAAACGGGCGATAATTAGTTTTGCCATTTTCATTTTAGCCCTGTTGGCATTGAGCTTGGCACCCAAACCGGGGGGCGAAGGCATAGATTTGTTGCGGACAGCCTCGATTACTGCCAGACTTGAGTCGTCTGCCACTTACCTGGCTAATCTGAAGGGCTATCAATGGCTAACCGGTGCTGGTCTGTACTCAACCCTGCCTGGTCAGGCTACTACCACGCACGCCAGGACGCCAGATAACATTATTGTCTTGCTGGTGTGGAGTTCTGGATTGGTAGGCCTCGGCTTATTCTTCACACTTTTCACGCGACTTATAACAGTGATGAAGGGGTGGCCAGCAGAAACGTTGGCCTTGCTCACCGCCGTGTTGATTCACACTCAATTTAACAATACGCTGCTGGAACCATTTGTCTTTTTGATGCTGGGAATCGCGATTCTGAGCGGCACACACAAACTCAAGACTTAGCGAGAATAGTTCACCGTTAACTTTATTTCTGTAGTGTTGCCAGCGTCGTCCGTGGCTTTGACAGTCACTTCATTGGTGCCATCATTCAGGTTAACGCGAGTAGAGAAACCCCCTTCAGCATTGGGAAAAATAATCCGGTCATTCACAAAGATGCGGGCGGTTGGTTCGGTAGTGCCAGCCACTGTTACCAGTTTGTCCTTGCTAGCGATGGTGACTGAGTCAAGCGGTTCAGCCACCGTCAGGGACGGTTTTTCCGTGTCCAAAATTACCAGGTAACTTTGGCCAGTTTTTGATTCATTGTCTTTTTCATCAATCGCATAGCTGGTGATTGAGTTTTCACCCTCGGTCAAGTTGACTTTGGCTTCAAACGAGCCGTCTTCTTTGGCACTGACCTTGCCTGCCTCGCCGCCATTGAGGACAATTACTACTTCATGGCCAACCGAGTCAAAACCATTGATCTTGAGTTGAGCACTGTTGGTGGCCTCAACCGGAGCCGCCAAAACCGGAGGCTGTAATAACACCGTTTCGTCTTCAGCAATCGGGTTGGTGCTCAGCACGGCGTTAATAAAACGGATGAAAAGGGGCAGAATGACAAAAATGAAAATAGCGGTAAGAATAACGGCCAAACCAGAAAAAACAAAGATCTGGCGAAGCATCTTGTTGCGCTCATTTTTGATCAGACGTGAGGTGACTGTTCTTGGCATAGTTGTGAGTAAGTATAGCGCAATAACGGTCAGTGAAAACTGCTACTTGAGAAAAGATTGAGCCGAAGGCGAGATTCGAACTCGCGACCTACGGTTTACGATACCGCCGCTCTACCAGCTGAGCTACTTCGGCAAGAAACTTAGGGATATTATATCAGGATTAAGCGCTTCATTTATTACTGTTGTAATGTAAAATAAGTTTATGGGTGAACTAGAACAACCGAAAGATTTTAATTCATCAAATGAGCCGACTATTAATTCAGTCATTGATTCACTTACTGACCATTCTCCCAAATCTCCCTTTGAGTTAGCTCAAGAAAGTGAACTGGGTCTGCCACAAGAAATGGTACGAATTCTCAACCAAGATTATAATTTTCCCCCTATAGTAGCAACTCAAAATGCAATTGCATTCGGAAAAGAAGCCAGTGTGTTTGGAAAAGAAACCAAGCAATTTGATTATATTGCCGTTGCCCAACCAAGATTATATAGACCAAAGATTGAAACTAATCAGCCGGATACTCGGGAACAACAATTAGTACTTGAATACATGACCCCACTGGCTGAAATTGAGATTCGCCAAGCAGCTTCGGGAGAAAAACCAATACCATTAATTTATTTGCCCCTTGAACACTTGTATCTGCGAAATCTTGATGGCGCCAGTTCTATTGACCTTGTTGAGCTTATTCGCGCCTTGCTTCCAGAGAATAAAAAAAATATCAGAATCATCATTAGTTCTGTTGCTTCTTGGGTTGCAGCTGGCAATCAAAGCCACATTCATTCACCAAGCTACTCTATTAGAGAAAACTGCATTTACATTAGCCCCATAAATACAATTGGAGATATATTTGGCTTACTGCATGAAGTTGGTCACGCCATCAGTGGTACTGATGATGAGAGTGTTTTTGAAGGAAAAGTAAGATTAAAGAAACTTGCTGACCTGTCATTAACTCAAGGGATAATTGCTGGCTTGGGAAAGGTGCTCGTTACTGGGAAGAATGCAGACATGGCGGTACGTTTCTTACAACAGCTTGAGAATGAAAAAGAAACACTTGCTTCTGCCGTCCAGCCACAAGACAACCAAAATTTAGTTAAATCAGAACGCAATGCACATGCCATCGCTGGTTACCTTGCTAAGTCATTGCGGGATAATAGGGGGTTTCTTGATTTTAGCAACCAGGAATTTTTCGAACATATTGAATATATGCTTAGTTCTTATGAGGGAATGGTACAAACCTCAGAACTTTCTCGCGTTGGTTCAGATTCTTATTTTACAAACGAGAAAAGACGGCAAGAGCGCAAGCCACCTAGGATAAATGCATTCAGGACTTTGTTTGAGCGTATAGGATTCACAATAAAACCGTTGCACTAGTCTGAGCTAGTAACGATAATGTGCTCGAACCTACGAGATTTGGTTACTCCAGATTTAATTTTACAATTAAATGCGTTCAAAAGTCATTTAGCTATCAAAAGTTTCAACAAATTTTGACAGTTCGTGACGAGTTCTTTATCTTCACCATTAAGTAATTTCCAGTATTTGTCTTCTGCTTTGGCATTCAACTCCACATAACCGTAATCATAATATTGCTGTGGTGGAAAAGGATCTAGAAGATTCCATGGAGAGATTTCTTCCTCTGTTAATAATAGAGACAAGTTATTTTCCAGTGGCACAAGTAAATACTTTTTTATTACTTCACTAGAGATCTCACCAACTAGAGGAAGTCTATGGGAAAGCATATCAGCTGAACTCTCGTCTATAACAAAGCATCTTGTGTAACCTTTCATCACAACTAGACATTTTTCACCAACTGAATCTGTGGTTTTTGTCATTTTAAGTAATTTCTAGTAACTTTCTATCATTTTCGGAGCGGCGGACGGGATTCGAACCCGCGACCTTCTCCTTGGGAAGGAGACATTCTACCAACTGAACTACCA
>PFDH01000010.1:0-151 GCA_002772705.1 Candidatus Pacebacteria bacterium CG10_big_fil_rev_8_21_14_0_10_44_11
CGTCAATATTACCGACGGTTTGGATGGGTTAGCCGGCGGGGTGTTGATGATTTCACTCTTTGGCCTCTGGATTCTTTCCTCAACTATTCTAGACGTGCCACTCTCGATGTTCATTGCCCTCTGGATCGGAGCGTTACTCTCTTTCCTGTAC
>PFDH01000010.1:234-1111 GCA_002772705.1 Candidatus Pacebacteria bacterium CG10_big_fil_rev_8_21_14_0_10_44_11
GCTAGGCAAGGTCTTTAGTCTGGTTATCATTGGCTTTATTTTTATTCTTGAAGTAACTAGCTCCTTGATTCAACTATTGTCAAAACGTTTTCTAAAAACAAAAGTTCTGCCGGCAGCACCGCTACACCTGAGCTTGCAAAAAATGGGTTGGGACGAACCAAAAATTGTGCAGCGTGCCTGGGTGGTTCAAATTTTGTTAACCTTGTTTGGGGTTTGGCTGACCTCACTGTAACCCTTTGTGCAACCAGGTGTTATCAATGTCATCAAGTATGATACATAAATCTTCGGTGTCATCAACAATCGGCATCTGGGTGGTTGCCCTAGTTTTTATCTTAACCTGCTTGGGTTTGGTTTTTGTTTTTGAAGCCTCAGTGGCCGAAAGCTTGGATACCTTTGGCGACCGCTACTATTTGTTTAAGCAGCACTTGCTCGGATTAGGTGCGGGTTGGCTGGCTTTTGTTGCTGGCTTAGTGATTCCGGCAAAGTTTTGGCTAAAATCTAGTCAATTTTTATGGCTGGCTGGCTTACTCTTATTAGTTTTGGTTTTTGTTCCGGGTATTGGTTTGCATCTCAACGGTGCCGCACGCTGGATCTCTATTGCCGGTTTGACACTGCAGCCAGTTGAATTTGTTAAGTTTGCCCTGATTGCCTATTTGGCGGTTTGGCTGCCAAAACACAGAGAGTTGTTGCCATTTTTAATTGTTTTGGCTCTGCCAGCCAGTTTACTGCTTCTTCAACCTGACTTAGGCTCGTTACTGGTGGTGCTAAGCATCGCCGGTAGTCTTTTTTATATCGCTGGCGGGAAACTCAAACAGTTTAGTTTGCTGGGTTTGAGCGCAGTTCCACTCCTAATCTTGGTGATTGTTCTTTCGCCGTA
>PFDH01000010.1:1160-9738 GCA_002772705.1 Candidatus Pacebacteria bacterium CG10_big_fil_rev_8_21_14_0_10_44_11
GGGTCAAGCTATCATGTCAGGCAAATCGTGATCGCTTTGGGTCGAGGTGGTTTGTTCGGTCAGGGAATAGGCAACTCCACTCAGCGTTTCTCGTACATCCCAGAAGCCAGCACCGACTCTATCTTTGCAATCGTAGCCGAAGAAACAGGTTTTATCGGCTCAGTCGTAATCATCTTAATCTTTGCCCTGGTTATTTTTTTACTCTTCAAGTTGGTCAACCACACTAAAAACCCAATCGAAATCAAATTACTCGGTAACGGCCTAGCCATCTGGATTACCATTCAAACCTTGCTTAATCTGAGTGCGGTGGCAGCCTTAGTACCCTTGACTGGTGTACCGTTGCCATTTTTTTCATATGGCAGAACTGCTTTAATCATGATATTGTTTGCCACAGGCGTACTCTTGAGTACTGGAAAGAAAGTATGAAGATCCTGATTACTGGTGGTCACCTGACTCCGGCCTTAGCTTTTATTGATTACCTGCAAACAACCCAAAAAAATGTGAGAATTGTTTTTGTCGGTCGAGAGTTTGCTAGGGAGAAAGATAAGCAACCAGCTAGAGAAAGAGAGGCGGTTGAGTCACGGGGAATTAAATTTGTGCCAATTCAAGCAGCCAAGTTTCAAACTGGGGCTTGGGTAAAAAACTTGCTTCAGTTACCCCTGTTTTTTGCCTCGTTTTTCTCGGCTTTACGTATTTTATCTCAACAACAGCCAGACGTATTTTTGTCGTTTGGTGGTTATTTATCATTACCAATGGGTTTAGCCAGTTGGATCGTTAACAAACCAATTGTTGTTCATGAGCAAACTCGAGCTGTCGGCTTAAGCAATCAGTTAGTCGGTCAATTGGCAAAAAAGGTAGCTATTTCATTTACTGACTCTCAGCCATATTTCCCTACCCAAAAAACTGTGTTGACAGGCAATTTACTTCGTCAACAACTCACTAGCAAAAATCAACCGAAGCCGGCTTGGTTAACGTCCAGCTCTGAGTTACCGATTCTCTATATTACTGGTGGTAGTCAAGGTTCTGAAGTGATTAATTCGATACTCAGTCAGACGATTCACAAGATTTTAAAAGATTGGCAGGTCATTCACCAGTGTGGCACGGCTTCGCAGGAGCGCAGTTATCTAGCCGAGTTGGAGCAGCAACGGGCTCACTTATCCGCCAACTTGAAATCCAGATACGCAATTAGAGAGTGGGTGACCGAGCAAGAGTTAGCGTGGATTTATCAGCACGCGGCGGCGGCGGTGTCCCGGGCAGGTGCCAACACTATTCTGGAGTTAACGTATAGCCGCCTGCCTGCCATTCTCATTCCACTGCCGTTTTCCAGAAACCAGGAACAACTGAAGAATGCCGAAAACCTGGCCAATTCGGGTGGGGCAATTGTGATTGCCCAAAGTCACTTAACTCCCAACTCATTACTGGAGGCACTGCACACCATTAGAACAAAAAACCAGGCCCATCGAAGAAAGCTCGAGTCAGTTCAGTATCTAAAAGATGCCGACAAAAAATTGTTTGATCTGATTAAAAATTTACTGCCTGCCAAACGTGAAAAAAAGTCATAGAATCAAGAAACAGAAACAGTTAGATATTGGGGGGCTAATTAGATGGCTGGTGGTATTGATTGTGGTCGTTGGTCTAGCCACCGCTTTAGTTAGTCTTTACAAGTTGTTTCGCGTCCAAACTGTTGAGTGCCGACTACTTGGAGCAGAGGCTTGCCCAGATGATTTAGTGCAAAGCCTGCAATTTATTATTAATCAGCCATTATTTTTTGTTGATTTTAGTAAACAAATTTCAACTGTGCAATTACCCCAGCCCGTCCGACTAAGCAAAATCAGCAAAAAACTACCCAGCACACTCCGTTTAAGCTTTCAACTTGAACCAGTGGCTTATGTAATTAGCACTGATCAAGATATATTTTTTGTCAGTCAATCGGGACAGCTGTATCAACAACAGTTTGAGCAGACTGGTTTGGTTCAGGTTAGGTTGCTTTCAGCTTGGTCACATCAGTCAGGTTCAGTGGAGCTGTTTATCCATCACAGTCTACTCGCGATTATCGCGGGCTGCCAACAATTAAAGCTACCACTACAAACTATCACTTGGCTTGACAATTCAACAATCCAGCTTAGTATGGAGAACAGATCAGAGATTTTTGTGATTGATTCACAGCAACCCAACCTGGAGCTGCATCGGTTGGCGTTGGTGTTGCAGTCTGGCGAGTATCAAGCACTGACTCAGTCAAAGCAAGAGCTTGATTTGCGTTTTAAGATGCCAGTACTACGCACAGCACGATAATTTTGCTAGACTAAAGAATGTTATGCCACAAGAAATGATCATCACTGCGATTGATTTAGGGACAGATAAGTGTGTCACCTTAATCGCTAAGCAAGAACCAGGTCAAAAAAATCCAAGCGTGCTGGGAGTTTGCGCCGTTCCCTCTAAAGGCATGCGCCGAAGCCAAATTATTGACTTAGAGCAAGTGCTAGAAACGATCAATGAAAGTTTGGACGGGGCTGAGCGGATGGCCGGACTTGAGGTCAAACAAGCCTACCTCTCGGTTGGTGGCACTCACATTGCTTCTTTAAACTCTAAAGGAGTTGTAGCTGTGGCTTCACCCGAGCAAGAAATTACGGCTGAAGATGTTAACCGAGTCATCGAAGCGGCCAGAGCGATCTCAATGCCTTCAGATAAAGAAATTATTCACGTTATTCCCAATACCTACAAAGTTGATTCCCAAGAAGGAATTAAAGATCCGATTGGCATGACTGGTATTAGACTGGAGTCAGAAACCCATATCATCACTGCCATGTCTACCGCTCTCAAGAACATTGAAAAGTGTGTTGAAGATCTGGGTATTGGCGTGAGCGGTTTTGTCTTTTCTGGTTTAGCCGCCGCCGAGGTAGTGCTATCAGAAACAGAAAAGGAGCTTGGAGTAGCCTTAGTTGATATTGGCGCTGGCTCCAGCTCGATCTGTGCCTATGTCGATGGCGCCTTAGTTTATTCGGCCTCAATTCCGATTGGCGCTCGTCATATCACTCAAGACATTGCTTTAGGGTGCCGGGTTAGTCTGGACATTGCGGAGAAACTCAAGCTGCAGCTTTCGCAAGAAAAAAATACACCAATGAAACCTCATCCAGGCGAGTCGAAACAGGATTTTAGCAAACGCTGCAAAAAAGCCGATGAGATTGACTTATCAGAGTTGACCAATGGCGAAAGCACTGAAGTCCTTTCTAAAGATGAGATTATTGAGGGAATCATGTTCCCTAGAATGGAAGAGATTTTTAACCTGGTCAACGAAAAGTTGTCAGCCCAAGATTTACTCCATAACATTCCAGCAGGGGTAGTCCTAACCGGTGGCGGCGCTGAAACGGTCGGCATTATTGAGGTAGCCAAAGACACTCTTAAACTTTCGGCTAGAATTGGCAAGCCACTTGAGTTAGCCGGCCTTACCAGCGACATTCAGAAACCTGGATATGCTACCAGCATTGGCTTGCTGTTTTATGGCCGTCACGAAGGTGGAGAAACAATCAATAAAAGCTTTGCTCTGCCAAGTTTTAAGTTACCTGGCTCGCCAGGAAAACTGATTAGTAAAATACTTGATTTGTTTAAATCACTACTACCCTAAATTCCGAACTAAGAACCTGTCAAACAGGTTCTTAATGTTGATTCTGCCGTTAGAAGTGATACACTGCCAAAACACGACACTAGCAAACTCATATAAACTATGGCATTAGTTAAACCAACCAATACCACCTTTGCCAAAATTAAAGTGATTGGTGTCGGCGGTGGCGGTGGCAATGCGGTCAACTCAATGATCAGCTCCAATCAAATTCATGGCGTTGAGTTCATCTCGATCAACACTGACGCTCAAGCGCTGTTAACCTCTCACGCAGAAACAAAACTACAAATCGGCAGCAATTTTACCAAGGGTCTGGGTTCTGGCGCTGATCCAGATGTTGGTAGAGCCGCCGCTGAAGAGTCCTACGACAAACTGAAAGACCTACTTTTTGATACTGACATGGTTTTTATTACCGCCGGCATGGGTGGCGGCACCGGCACCGGCGCTTCACCCATTATCGCCGAGATTGCCAAAGAGGCTGGTGCCTTAACCGTAGCGGTAGTAACCAAACCCTTTACCTTTGAAGGTACCCGCCGAATGAAAGCCGCTGAAGAAGGCATTGCGGGACTAAAAGACTCAGTTGACACCCTGATTGTGATTCCTAACCAACGGCTGATGGACGTCGTGGATAAAAAGATGACCTTGTTAGACGCTTTTAAACTTGCTGACAACGTTTTGGGTCAAGGTGTGCAGGGTATCTCCGACTTAATTACCGTACCTGGTTTGATCAACGTTGACTTTGCCGACGTCAAAACCATCATGACCGATTCCGGCTCGGCGCTGATGGGTATTGGCGAGGCTAGTGGCGAAAACCGAGCGGCGACCGCTGCCAGAATGGCCGTGGCATCGCCTCTACTTGAAGTTTCGATTGATGGGGCGAAAGGCATTTTGTTCAACATCATTGGCGGTTCAGATCTAACTATGACCGAAGTTTCTGACGCTTCTACGATTATTTCTAACGCCGCCGATCCAGAAGCCAACATCATTTTTGGCGCCACCATTACTGAAGAAATGGGCAATAAAGTTAAGATCAGTGTCATTGCCACTGGCTTTAACGAAAGTCAATTAGGCTACAGCAGCGCCAGGCCAAGTTCAATGTTTGGGGCTTTTAGCCGAGACTCCAGAGGCCGAATGAGAAATCGGCAAGCAGAACCCCAGTCAGGAATGCAGCCAATGCAACCAGCCCAAACCATGATTGATCGTACACCCCAAGGTTTTACGCAACCGCTGACCACCAATGATCTTGCCTCGCCAAATGATCCTTATATTAAATCTTCTGCTTTTGGCGACCCAGAAGAAGACCAGCCCCAACCCAGTCGACAGGCGCCAGTCAGTCAAAACACCAATGCTTCACTAGAAGATGAATTTGAAATTCCAGCCTTTTTAAGACAAAAGAAGTAACTATAAACTAATCACAACACACTACTTTTGCGCTCCGATTCCGCTAACAGGCTCCGATTCCGCTTTTGACATTTCCGCTAGTTTAGGAGAGAATACAACCAGAAGTGAGTGTGTGTTATCAGCACACTAAGCGCGTCTAAAGGCGCTCCACTAAGCGAAGAACCTCCACCCCCGGGTGGATTATTAGACCGCTTCGGGTAAGCCCGTAACCGCTGGCAATAAGAGAACCTGACGACTCGCAGTAAAATAAAGTATTGATACAGGTTCTGAGTAGAGGTGGTACCGTTGTCGCTAGTTGAAACTCAAGCGAGAACCCTCTTTTGTTCATCAAATCTGGTGAGTAAAAGAGGGTTTTTTTATACCTCAGACCAGATGTTCACGCGTGAAATAAAAATTTCACGCAGAAAGTAAGTATGGCCGCGATCAAAACCGTGAAATCTTTACCCAAGCAAGCAAACTTTCCTGAGCTTGAGCAAAAAGTGATGGTTTTTTGGCGCGATCAGCAAATATTCAAGCAGTCAGTTGACCAACGACCAGCAGACAAGCAGTATGCTTTCTATGATGGACCGCCATTTGCTACAGGGATGCCGCATTATGGACATCTATTGGGTTCAACTAGTAAAGATGTCATTCCCCGCTACTGGACGATGAAAGGCTATCGGGTTGAACGGGTCTGGGGTTGGGACTGCCACGGCTTGCCAATCGAGAACATGATCGAAAAGAAACTTAAAATTCAGGGTGGCAAAAAAGGGATTGAACAGCTGGGGATCGATACGTTTAATGCCGCTTGCCATTCAGAAGTGTTACGTCTAGACAAAGAGTGGGAAAAAATCATTGAACGGCTCGGACGCTGGGTTGATTTTGAGCATAACTACAAAACTATGGATCTGAGTTATATGGAGTCAGTCTGGTGGGGCTTTAAACAACTAGCAGAGAAAAATTTGATTTATGAAGGCAGAAAAGTGGTCTTATACTGCCCACGCTGCGCCACTCCACTCTCAAATTTTGAGATTGCCATGGACAACAGTTATCAAAACGTTGAAGATAACTCAGTCTACGTCAAGTTCAAACTCACTGGCTCAGCCAACCAATACTTTTTGGCCTGGACAACCACTCCTTGGACTTTACCAGGCAATGTCGGCTTGGCGGTCAAACCAGATGCTGAATACATCTTGGTTCAAGCAGCTGACAGCAATCAATACTGGCTGGCTAAGGATTTGCTGACAACAATGTTTACAGGTAAATTACCAGCTGTCTTGAAAACTGTGAAGGGCAACGCGCTGGTTGGTCAACACTATCAGCCTTTGTTTGAGTACGTCAAAAGTGACAAACCTTCGGCCTGGAGTGTGTTACCTGCTGAGTTCGTCAGTTTGGCCGAGGGGACAGGGATTGTCCATACCGCTGCAATTTTTGGTGAAGACGACTATGCCTTGGCGCAACAACACGATCTTCCTTTGGTACCAACGTTAGACGACAATGGCCTGTTCCTGCCTTTTGTTAGCCTGGTGGCGGGACAGTTTTACAAAAAAGCCGAAGAGCCAATTTTGGCTGATCTGACAGCACGACAGCTGGTGTACAGACAAGAAAAGACCACTCACTCATATCCTTTCTGTTACCGTTGTGGCACCCCTTTGTACTACAACGCAGTGCCTGCCTGGTTCATTGATGTTCAACAACTAAAACCAGCTTTGCTAGCTGAAAATGAAAAAATGAACTGGTTCCCCGCCCATTTAAAGCATGGCCGGTTTGGCAAAGGGATTGAGACGGCACCAGATTGGAATATTTCTCGTAGTCGCTACTGGGGAACACCGATGCCGGTATGGGCAGCCACTCAAACTGATGGCCAACCACCACTTCGTCGGATCATTGGCTCTTTAGAAGAATTAAAACAATGGGCAGTTGATCCGTCCGCAGTAGACAAGTTGACCGACATTCACCGGGAATTTCTAGATCAGCTGGAAGTCTGGGTTGATGACGCCAAAACAATTAAAGGCAGGCGAATTCCAGAGGTATTTGACTGCTGGGTCGAGTCAGGTTCAATGCCGTACGCCTCCAAGCATTATCCGTTTGAAAACAAATCAGCCTTTGAGACCACTTATCCGGCTCAATTTGTGAGTGAGTACATTGCCCAAACCCGAGCCTGGTTCTACACCATGCACGTGGTTAGCGTTGGCATTTTTGGCAAGTTGGCAGTGCAGAATACACTAACCACCGGCACGGTCTTGGCCGAAGACGGCACTAAGATGAGTAAATCTAAAAATAACTTCCCTGACCCAATGGTCGTAATTGATAAATATGGTGCCGACAGTTTGCGGCTTTATCTAATGAGTTCGCCAGTGATGCGGGCGGAAAATCTCAATTTTAACGAGCAAGACGTGGCTGAGATCAGGAAAAAGGTATTTTTAATCTGGTGGAATTGCTTGGTTTTTTACAAGCTTTACGCGGGCGAGACCAGTCTGGATCTAAATAAAACGCCAACTCCCTTCACAGTGATGGATCGCTGGATTCAAAGCAAGTTGCATTCACTGATTAAAGCAGTAACTGAAAGCATGGATGGTTACGACGTGCTCAGGGCTTCTCGACTATCAATGGAGTTTGTGACTGATTTATCAACTTGGTACCTTCGCCGCAGCCGGGATCAGCTCAAAGAGAGTAGTGACGATCAGCATTCTGTACATCTATTTGGCACAGTTTTGGTTAGATTGGCTCAGTTGATGGCACCATTTACCCCGTTTTTCTCAGAGGTGGTTTATCAAGCCGTGGTCGATCAAGTTGGTAGCGTCCATTTGACTGACTGGCCTGAGTTTGACGCCACTCAAATTGATGTCAAGCTAGAACAAGCAATGACCGAAATTAGAAAAGTAGTTGAGCGTGCTCACGCTGCCCGGATCGAAGCCGGGATTAAAGTCCGCCAACCGCTGGCTCAAATCCACGTCAGCTCTGCTCAACCAGAACCAAGCGCCGAGTTGGTTAAAGTTTTGCTGGACGAAGTCAACGTCAAAGCTGTGGCTTGGCAATCAAGCAGTGAGTTATCTGTTTCTCTTGAGACTTCCCTAACACCAGCCCTCAAAGCCGAAGGTGAAGCCAGAGAATTGATTAGAACGATTCAAAAACTGAGAAAACAAACAGGTCTGAAGGTGACACAAAGTGCCACTGCCACCGTCACCAGCATTCCTCAGGATTGGCAAACAAAGATCGAGCAAAAAACTCACACCAAGCTTAAACTTGGTGACCAACTTGCACTCGAGGTCAACTAGCTTTTACTTGGCCCTTCTGCTATACAAAGAGAGTGAGAATCTGGATTTTGCCAGCTTTGTTTGTGTTGTTTGCGCTTTTAAGCGTCATTACTCTCAGTAGTATTGCCCCTAACTTGGCTAGCAAACAATTGTTGTTTTTTATTATCAGCGGACTGTTGTTTGTTGCCGCCAGTTACTATCCCTTTAGTCAGTACCTGAGACTCAGTCGAGGCAGTTATATCTTTGCCTGCCTGTTTTTGCTGATACCTGTGGTTTTTTCGCTCTCTACGCGTAACACCGCCCGCTGGATTCCAGTTGGCGACTG
>PFDH01000002.1:0-934 GCA_002772705.1 Candidatus Pacebacteria bacterium CG10_big_fil_rev_8_21_14_0_10_44_11
AGCTGCACTAACTCTCTGAGAAGGTCTTCTTGTGTTGCCAACTGGGCTGGAGTTTTTTCTCTGACTTGATCGATTTTTTCAAGCTCTGAAGTGATCGCTTTGCTTCTGATTTTGGCTTGCTCGGCTCGCAATTCATGAATAGCCTGCCTCCACTCTTTGTTGACGTCAATATCTTCTAACTTTGCCAACCAAATTTTCTGAGAGTAGAGGTTAAAGACTGTTTGTTGAAGGTCGTCGGGCAAACGAGCATTAATCTGATTGAGCGGCAGTTGGCTATTTTGGAGGATGGTTTTAAGGATAGTGTGTGCGCCCGGCAACTTTAGCGCTAATTGAGTCAATATCTCCGCCCGCTGCGCTAACTGTTCATTCTGACTCTGAAAAAGTAAAAACCAGGCATAATTTTCCAGCTTATCCAGCTTTGTTGTTGGCTGGTCTGCCGACACTTCGTTTGCAGTCTTTGGCTGAACTAATAGTTTTTTCTGCTTCACCGCTTCTATGTCTTTGGCCACACTGACGTTTGACGCCCCTAAGCGCTCAGCCAACAGCCTGACGTAGTGCTCTAACTCAACCGCATGAGAAATTTCGGCCAAGATTGGGGACAACTGGCGCATAATTTTCTGTTTGCCACTGGACGAAGTGGCGTCGTTTTGCTCAAAGGCAACTTGAATTAGAAACTCATAGGCCGTGACTGTCCGCTTGGTGGTCTCTCGCCAAAGTTTGGGATCTTCCTTGCTCAATTCGTCAGGATCTTTGCCAGCAGGAATTCTAGTCACACGCAGCTCAAGAGGTGTTTCGCGCGAAATATCCGTCGCGTTAACCACCCTAATCGCTTTTTTAGTTGCCTCAACCCCAGCTGAATCAGCATCTAAACACAAAATAATCTGATCCACAACTCTAGCCAATAATTTAACCTGATGCTCAGTCAAAGCCGAGC
>PFDH01000002.1:940-1744 GCA_002772705.1 Candidatus Pacebacteria bacterium CG10_big_fil_rev_8_21_14_0_10_44_11
TCGCCACCACGCTGTTAACATGCGCCTGAACCGAACCGATCACGTCCAGCTCTCCCTCAACTACAACAACCTGTTTTTCTTGGCGAATTTGTTGGTATAACTCAGAAAAACCGTACAACAGTTGGCTCTTGTGATAACAAATCGTTTCCGGTGAATTAATGTACTTAGCTTGTTTTTCATCACTTTTGTCAACAGAAGCACTAGGTAGAATTCTGCCGGAAAAACCAACAATTTGGCCTCGGTGATTGCGGAGTGGAAACATCAGCCGGGAACGAAAGCGATCATAGTAGCGCCGGTTTTGCGACTTAATCACCAACCCTGCCGCCACCAAGGTATCCAATGGAATTTTTTTCTTGGCGTGTAAAAACTTAATCAGCCCATCCCATTGATCCAAAGAGTAGCCGAGCTGAAATAGCTTAACCGAATCATTACTAATTTGACGCTCTTTGGCGTACGCCCTACCTGCCGCGCCAACCTTGTGCTGAGTTAACAAGTAGTGATAATATTCTTTGGCTAAGTCGAGCGCCTGCAACACTTCAACTCGCAGTTTGTCTTCGTCGGAAGGACCGGTCTTTTCTAAAACGATACCGACTTTTTGGGCTAAATTTTCTAGCGCCTCATAAAAAGTCATCCCTTCGTACTCTTGCAAAAAGGTGAAAACGTCGCCGCTTTTGCCACAACCAAAACAGCGGTACCGTTGCATCTGTTCGCTGACAAAAAAAGAAGGGCTTTTTTCGGAGTGAAAGGGGCATAGACCGCGCCAATTAGCGCCAGAGCGCTGCAAACTAACCCGTGCGCCAATCA
>PFDH01000002.1:1846-3504 GCA_002772705.1 Candidatus Pacebacteria bacterium CG10_big_fil_rev_8_21_14_0_10_44_11
GGAAGCGTGCCGCAAACAAAACCATTGTCACCAACTACCAAGCCTGCCAAGCATCCCTATTACGCCACCCCTTTTAAGCAGTACTTCAACATGTTGGATGATATTGACAAAGGCAAACGCAACACTGATGAGTTTGGCTCTATCTTAATTCTGGGCTTGGTTGAGGAAATCGGCGAAATGGCCCGCGCCTACCTGGCCGAGCACGGCCGCAAAAAAAGTAACTTGGCCGCCCAAACCGACGAAACCTACCAACAAGAGTTGGGTGATATTTTGTTCAGTATTTTGCGCTTTGCCCGAATCAAAAAAATTAATTTGCATGAACGATTAATGTATTCACTCACTAAAGTTAAGGAGCGACAGCGCCGGCCCAAGATCTGAGTCAGATGAAGCAACCCAAAGTGTGGCCGCCTCGCCAAGTCAAAAATCACAAAGCGCTGATTGCCGCCGCTCCAGGGTTTGTTTAAGATAAAGAAGTGAAAAAATATTTTTCCTCGCCTGCGCGGTTAGTGACGACTGGATTAGTAATCTGGGTCAGCTTGTTTTTTTTGCGGCAGACAAATCTGGCTGCTAGTGATTTAGGCCGGCATATTAAAAACGGCGAGATCATTGTCACCACCGATCAAGTTTTTCAAAATAACTTGTATTCCTATACCACACCCGATTTTCACGCCCCCAATCACCATTGGCTGTTTGGGGTAATTGTGTATTTGATTCAGGCTGCGGCAGGATTTAATGGGCTGACTCTAATGGGGGCGTTACTATACACCGGGGCAGTGGCGATTGCTTGGAAAGTGGCAGTCAAAAAAGGCTCACTAGTCTCGGCAGCAATTGCTGTGTTGATGTTGTTGCCATTGCTCGCTGATCGAACCGAGACCCGCCCAGAGGCTTTTAGTGTCTTTTTCTTTATGCTTTTATATTGGTTGTTTGATCAGTTGTTGTCAGAGCCGGTGAAACTAAAACGGCTGTGGTGGTTAGTGGGATTGGCAACACTGGTCATGGTCGCCTGGATTAATATTCATATTTTCTTTGTTTTAGCTGGGGTGCTTGGGGGGGCGGCCGTGATCCAGGCTGTGGTTAACAAACAGTGGCTAGCCCTGAAGGCAATTGCCTTGGTTGGTCTGGGCATGATCACCGGGGTCTGGGTCAATCCACTGGGGTTGGAGCTAATTTTGTATCCGTTGCAAATTTTTTCCAACTATGGCTATCGAGTGGCAGAAAATCAAGGCCTGTGGTTTTTCTTGTTTCACTTTACCCGACCGATTCACTGGTACGTACTGATTGTGGCTGTAGCCTGCCTCCCACTGATTGGCTATTATCTTTGGAAGAATTGGAAATCATCGCTGTACCAACTTTTAGTGGCGTTAGTTTTTCTTGGCTTTATTTTTAAACTGATCAGAATGGAAAATGTCCTGGCTTTAACCCTCATTCCATTGGTCGCCGCAAGCTTGGATTTTATTTGGCAACGCCATCACCAGCTGTTTGCGCGACTGCTAAAAAAAACTTGGGTTTTGAGTCTAGCCTCGCTGGGAGGATTTGGGTTGGTGGCGGTTCTACTCTACAGCCGCCTGATGCTGCCCTTTACTCCAGATTTTGGGGTTGGTCTTTTACCTGGCTACGATACTTCCATTCAAGCGGTGCGCAGTTTGCCCCTGAATGGC
>PFDH01000002.1:3580-5318 GCA_002772705.1 Candidatus Pacebacteria bacterium CG10_big_fil_rev_8_21_14_0_10_44_11
ATGAAACTATCTGGGAAAACGTAAATCAAGACTATGGCTTTCATTTCATTATTTACTACTACCACGACATGACCAACTGGGGTCAAGAATTTTTGGTCAAGCGTTATCAAGATACACGCTGGGTGCCAATTTACGTTGATCCATATATCCTGATTTTTGCCAAAGATATGCCGGAAAATCAGGAGTTGATTGAAAAATATCGATTGCCGGAAGGGTTGTTTTCGGTGAGCCGGCCATGATTTGTCCTGATTTGCTACAATAGCCTTGAAATGAATCGACAATCATGTCTAGACTAAAAACTCCCCTCAGCGCCGCAATTCTTGAGCAACTCAGCCGTGAGCACTACCTGACCGTCCCTCAATTAGTGATGCTGCTTGAGCAGGCGGGTACACCCTACAACAAAACCAGTGTTTACCGAGCGTTAGAAAAACTGGTTAAGCAAGAAAAAATTTGCAAGCTCAACTTTGCCACCAATGAAATTGTCTACGAACTGCGTGAAGGTCACCACGATCACTTGGTCTGTATGAGCTGCGGCACTGTGGCGGCCGCGCCCTGTGAATCTGCTGAGCCTAAAAAAATTGGCCAGTTTCTGGTCAATCACCATCACTTGACGTACTTTGGCATTTGCGAAAAGTGTCAGGCAAAAAACTAATTTTCTGCTTCTAGTGCCGCTGGGCTTGATGCCGGTGTCGGTTTTGGTCTGGCAACGCCAGCCAAAATGCCGCTAAAAATCAGAATTGTGACAATCGCCCCAAAGAGCAAATAGAGAATGTTTCTTAACATCTGCCTTCATCATAAAACATAGGCTGTTAGTTTACCAGTCAAGTGAGGCGTCATCTCAAACAGGCGAAGTAGCGCGCTTGGTTTCTGCTTGGAAATCTTCCAATGCCAAAGAAATCAACTGATCAACTAGCTCGGCCAGAGGCAGGCCCGAGGCTTCCCACAGCTTGGGGTACATGCTGATGCTGGTAAATCCCGGAATGGTGTTAATCTCATTGATCATTACTTTTCCCGCTGGCGTGTAGAAAAAATCAACCCTGGCCATGCGATAAGAAAAGTTGTCATTAGGTGGTGATGGTATCAGTGATGGTAATGGTTTTCGCCTCGATTATTACTTGATCATGCCAAAACGCCTCTTTCAGATTGCTAAACTCAAAACCAAAACCTTCTTTACGTCGCTTTCTGGTTAGTAACTTGACTGTGCCGGTCACTTGTACATACTGACGCTCAGGATTTTCCGCCTCTTCCAATTGATTCTCTTCAATTGACTCCGACAAAGCCATGATTCTAATCTTGTCTTGTCCCTGCTCAATCGCAAAATAGACCGCACTGCCAAAGTCAACAATACTGCCGCTGACAGTCACCGGTTTGCCTTGATAGTCCTGAAAATGGGTGTTAATCGCCTCAAGTGATACTTCGCCCTCAGGAATAATTGGCGAGTCATCAATAATAATTTCAGTTGGGGTGCTGATCAACCGTATATCAGTCTGTTGGGGCTGAATCTGAGTCACCGGCACTTGTCTGCTTACGCTCTGAGACAACCGCCGCCACAGCCGCCAAGCGCCAGCAATGATCAATATCACCACCACAATTCCCACAGCCACCACTACCCACATCCACCAACCAGAAATGGGTACCACAGGACGATCACCAGCTTCATCAGCCATAGAGGCTTATAATAGATGTGACAAGGGACTAAATCAAGCGCTATGGAAGTTTGTTCTATGGAAGTTTGAAA
>PFDH01000008.1:0-171 GCA_002772705.1 Candidatus Pacebacteria bacterium CG10_big_fil_rev_8_21_14_0_10_44_11
TGATCAGAAAAGAAAAGTACGGTGCCCAAGTGGATGAGTGGCTGGGTGCGATCAGGGCACAAGGGTCATTACCCTAATTAATCAGATTTCCCCAGTTCTTTACAAAGTCCGTCCGCTTCTGAAATTAGGATACCTTTAATAGGTTGATCCTGAGGATCTGTCAATAATTTA
>PFDH01000008.1:178-9557 GCA_002772705.1 Candidatus Pacebacteria bacterium CG10_big_fil_rev_8_21_14_0_10_44_11
TAATTACTAGTTCAAGTGCTATTACAGGTTCGAGTAATGCAGCTCCACATTCTTCACCAGTACATTGACTACAGGGTACCTCCAAGTAACTAATATTTTTGGTTATTCCCCAGCACTGCCAAGGGACAGAACTTATTTTAGTTGGGCTTTGACAGCGTCCACAAGGAAGGGGAGGGTTTGGAATTAAGGTAACTAAAGATTTTGGAAGGACGAAATATTCGATAGGTTTATTTTTAGGGTCAGTTTCACTTCTTCTCTCTGTATTTATCATCGTTTAGTCATTCATTATAGCTGTAATAGTTGTTCTTGTGGGCAATGGTTTTTCAGGCTTGACTTGGTTTTTCGACGGCTTTCAGATCAGATCTGAATGGTATAATGGGTCTAGGCTAACTCAGCAAAAATTCAGCTTTTTGTGTTACAACTAAAACAGAATGAGCTGAACGCAGTTCTTTAACAATCGGGTGTGAGGGATGCACATATTTTCCTGAACAACCTATGAAAAGGGTCGATGGATGTTATGCCAGATCGTGATTTGGCGTACTTCCTACCCACCTGTTATTTTCGTGGGAATGACGCGTCTCTCACGCTCGGCGGTTAAGTTAAATCTTTTTCTTAGGTTCGCTGCTTTTTGTGGCGAATGACAACTAGAGAAGAGGTTCAGATTTCCCTAAAGAATTTTTACGATATAATAAGACGCAAAATGCGCCCAGGTAGTTCAGTGGCAGAACGCCTTCTTGGTAAGAAGGAGGTCGAGGGTTCGATTCCCTCCCTGGGCTCCAAAATTTAAGATTTTGTAGATATACTCAGTTTTTAGTTTGATCTGTTGCTGGTACAATATCCTCTAGCTCTCCTGGAGAGTAGAGCAACACGCGCCAAGTTACCCAAGTGGTCAACGGGGGCAGACTGTAAATCTGCTGGCTTACGCCTTCGTAGGTTCGAATCCTACACTTGGCACAGTGCCACCTTAGCTCAGTTGGCTAGAGCGTTCGCTTTGTAAGCGAAATGTCCAGGGTTCGAATCCCTGAGGTGGCTCTTTGTCCAATGTATAAAGTTAGTATTTTTTCAAGTCATGGCCAGATTTTTTTGCGAAGCCGTTAAGCAAGTGTTAGATCATCAAGTGATTAGAGTTGGTGATGATGACCTCTTGCTGTTGGCTGAGCCATTAAAAGCTCGACAGGAACATCCAGAAGATTTGAAGGCAAAAACTTCTGGGGAATTTATTTTTTTTCAAAGTAGTAGATCAATTAATCGCCGTTGTAAAATATTTGGACCTGAGTTAGACAGAATGTGCTTGGCTATATTAAGAGAGGACTTTCCTTGCGCAGTTTATTTTATTCACCACGGTTGGCAAGTATTTCCCACTTTGAGAAGCATAATCAATTTTTTTGAGCTATTAATTGAACAAGAAATGGCTCAACGTATAAAAGGCAACGTAAGTTTTAGTCAAGCAATAAGGCAGAGACAAAAAAAACGGGGTGAGCGCTCCGGCAAAACTCTACAAAGTGTTTACAGCGACAGTATTCAACCCTCTCTCTAGTAAAATTGAGGGCTTTCTTGTATACTACCTCCCTTGTAACGTTCAAAAGAGAAATATTTATGCCTAAAGCCAAAAAAGGACCTCGACAATCAGTCGGTCTGCAATGCAAAGTTTGCAAGACCTTTGGTTATCTGACCGAATACAACAAAAATAATGAGCAGTTAAAGAAACAAACCTCTGGAGAGGCGACTTTTCCGATCAATAAATACTGCTCAAACTGCAAAAAACACACGCCGCACATAATGGCGAAAAAACTCAAATAAAGTTTAATTGCTAAGTTGAGATTAACCAAGTAACTGACTAATTTTTTGGTGGGCGGCAATAATATTTTTGGCGCCATGAAGCATTAAAGGGTCAACGCGCAGGGCGTTGTGCATGGCTTGCTCAATCCAAGATTGAGCCCGGCCATGGGCATCGGTGAGTACCTCAAGTTGAGCAAGAATATCTTTGGTGAATGCGTGGCGGGCAATATCTTGTTGTTCAAAAATTTCCCTAATTTTGTATTCCCATTCGCCCCATTCTTGAAGAGAGAGCAGAAAAGAACCGGTAGCAACAGCGTCATAAGCCATGTCACCTGAGGGTTTGCTGATAAAGCCATGCGCCCAAGAGAAACCGTACTTGATCAATAGCTCGTTAGCGTCGATGATTTGAGGATGGTAGAGAATTCTAAACTTGGCAGAAGTATCTGACAGTTGCCCCAGAGCAACGTTACTTCGTTTCGCTATTTCTTCGGCTACCCGTTTGATATCACTATGGGTTCCTGCATATAATAAAACCCGTAGTTCTAAACCAGTCTTTTTCCTCAGTTGTGGCAAAATTTGTTGAAGCAGCATTTCAATTTCTGTTTTGTTTGTACCTAGACCACCAGTGGTGATGCAGAGTTTGAGGGTTCCGGAGCGCCACGGGTGTTTTCTCTGGCGGCAAGCGATAATTCTGGGATCAATTGGGGGTCCGGTCACCGTTAGTCTCGAGGCGTCAGCTTTGATATTTTGAACAGCTGCTTTCTCCAAAAACTCTAATTTTGTTGATTCATCAAATAAACAATAGTACATATTTTTGTTGGCTGCCTGTTCTAGGTAATCACCACGGACGTGCGGATCAGTAATTACTTGGAGGACTGTTTTACCTTGACCAGCCAAAATATTACCGGCGGCAATATGAAAAGATAGGATTGGGGCAGTAATTTTCTCTGTCAGATAAAGGAGTGGATTGGTGATACTATCAAGGATTGGCAGTTTGTTGCGGCCAAATTTGTCGATGAAGTCTTTAACCAGCTTGAGGAGTGGGTGTCGGGCAATGGTCATGCCAATTTGCTCAGTCAAGCTCACCGAGTACCAGTCCTTATTAGTGACAAAGTTGGTTGGATCGGCTAGCCAGGCTTTGTCTGGATCTATTTTGGCAACCTGGTTGGTACCCCAGGCTTGGGTGGCAATTGCCAAGGCCATGGAGTAGTGGGCTCTGGATAAGACAATGTCGCGAGAGATATTTTCATTGGGCAAGCCATGCAGCCGTTTGGCGTCTTCGCGATACGTGCCCGAAACGGTAATGATTGGGAGTTTAGTTCGCGCCAAGAAATCGCGGTCTTTTTTGAAAGTTTTAACTAGGACCGGATCGAACAGGTTAGACATCAGTTCATTGTAGCTGGCGCTGGGGGAAAGGGCAATCAAGTTGTGGTTGGCGGCGGTTGGCAAGTGCGAAATCTTGGCTAGCCATGATACAATTCATCTGGTTGAAGTTTGTTGTTCAACTACGTAGGACCGTGATGTCAATGGCTAGCATGAGGGTCTCCAAAAAATTGCTATTTGGAGACACATCAAGTACTATGTAGAAATGCTTTGCAATAAATGTCATAAAGAAAAAGAATTATCCGAGTTTTCTTTTAGAGATAAACAACATGGTGTTCGGCATAAAATGTGTAAGGTATGTCACAAATCATATAGAAAACACCATTATTTAATCAATAAAGAAAAGTATATAAAAAAAGCATTACGGTGGAATGGAAAACAAAGAGAGGTTTTAAGAGAATATTTATTTAAAAAATTATCAGAGTCGTGTTGTGTCGATTGTGGTGAAAAAGATATTGAAGTTTTAGACTTTGATCACATCCATAATAAGAAATTAAGTATATCTGTAATGTTTAGACATAGATACTCGACCAAGGCAATAGAAGAAGAAATAAGTAAATGTGTTGTCAGATGTGCGAATTGTCATAGAAGAAAGTCTGCAAAAGAAATAAGCTCTTGGAAATTTAGATGGACACATACAAAAAATAGGGCCGTAGGTTAACGGTAGACCTAATCTCTCCAAAAGATTAAGTGGGGGTTCGATTCCCTCCGGCCCTGCAATAATACATACTTAAGTATTGATTTTCTCCTATTTATATACTACAATAGTCATACTATGAACAAAGTCCAACTTTCTCTAACTGATGAAGAAACTGCTATTTTAGCCAGCTATGGTAGTCAATTTGGTTATTCATTGCCTAAAACTCTTCGTTTTGTCATCAGCAAGGCTGCTGAAAAATTCATAAGAGAAGGAACAATTCCTGTTTTTGAAATGAGTGATAAAATTGAGCAAACAGGATTAAAAGCATTGAAAGAACACCAGGCAGGTAAGACTATAGCAGTTGATGATATTGACACGTTTTTCGATAACTTATGACAGTTTATTTCACCACTAGTTTCCAAAATAAAGCTAGTAAACTGATTGAAGGTAATCTCCAGTTACAAAAAAAACTGAAAAAACAGTTCAAAATTTTTCAGCAAAATCCCTATCATTTAGGACTCAGATTACATAAATTAAAGGGTAAACGATCCGAACAATATGCTATTTGGATTGAAGGTAATTTGCGAGCATTAGCAATTAAGGATGAAGAAACTTATACTTTCTTTGATTTGGTGACTCATGACCAATATTAAAATAGGTTCTAACATCATCTACTAAGCCCTGCAGTGACTTATTCCTTGGGGGTGAGTGATAGATCTAAGTAGAGGCTCGAGCCTATTGTTACATCGTTTTGTTTGTGAAATAGTGGATACATGGAAAATGGCCAATCTCTAAGTCCTGATGAAACAGTTTCTCAGCAAGCTCTTGAGACTCAATCCCAAGTCTCTCAACCTAATAATGTTAAAGGCATTGTGCTTGTTATTGCTTGTTTAATGATATTGGGTGTGGTTGGTGGTAGTGGGTATTATTTAGGATTGCGGCACACATCTGGATCGGAGACCACAACTAAACCCGGAGTTTCGCCTATACCAGAAGTTGTGAATAATCAAAGCAATTCTGAAGTCGAATCATCTGATTTACAAACTTATACGCAGAAAAAAGTAATATCAGTCAATCAGACCGGTACATTTGAAAATGCGCTAATCGATGTCTACAATATTTCCTATCCACAAGATTGGAAAGCAGTGTCTGATCTGGCTACCTTAATACCGGCGAGCGCTACTTCAAAAACAGTATATATTTTTCGTCCAGGTGATAATCCTGATGAAGGATTCTTTAGAGGTATTGTAATTGAAGATGTTGGAGAAAATCCCACTATAAGTACTGAGCAACTCTGTAAAATTGGTACACAGGGTAATGTAGAAATTGAAGAAGTAGTTATTAATGGAACCAAAATGTTATCTGGCGGCAATACTCATGGGAGGGTGTACTGTGCAAATATTCCAGATACAGGTTCATATCTGAGTATCTCAGGTTTTGGCTTAAGTGAAAATCTAGCTAGCCCAGAGGTTATTGAAGATTATATGGCTGTTCTCAATTCCTTCAAGTTCGCTTCGGTAGCCCAATAAGAGGTAGCTCAAGTCTTTAGGCACGTGTTGTAGCAATAATTGGTTGTACATGCTGCTTACGGAGTTTAGATATTACTAGGATGCCAGAAGCGGCTGTGAGCATCTTTGAGGCATTTTTTTTCAACAAAATAGGTTCCAACATCCTCCACTAAGCCCTGCAGCACCAAATAAGTCCTTGATAATTCACTGATTATGGACTAAAATGATCCCATGCAAGCATTAACATCGGTTCAAGTTAAAGTCACCTTGCCAGCTCAACTTCAGCAATTTGCTCAGAGTAAGGCTGATAAATTTGGGATGACCCTGTCTAGTTACATCAAGCATTTAGTGCTTGATGATGTTCGTGATATGGACATGCCTATATTCACAATCAGTGCCAAAACCGAAAAAATCGCATTACAGGCTTTAGAGGATCACAAGCAAGGTAAAACAATTGAAATCAAAGATATTGACGATTTTCTGGCTAAGCTATGAAGCTAGTGTATTCCGATCATTTCAAAACAAGATTGAAAAAACGTGTAGTCAAAAATCGTTTGCTAACTCAAAAGGTTGGAAAGCAACTTAAACTATTACTTTCCAATATGAAACATCCTTCGCTCAAAATTCATAAACTCAAGGGAACTCGCGCGAAAGAGTATGCTATTTGGATTGAGGGAGATCTAAGAATTACATTTGTATTACTCGAGGATACGATGCTGCTGACTGACATTATCACACATGACGAGTATTAATTTGTTGTAAATAGGTTTAGTATTCTCCACCAAGCCCTGCCAAATCCAAATTCTGAAACAGACACAATTTCTTTCCAGTTCTTGACAAATGTTGCTTTTATGCAACAATATGAGGATGAAGAAGGTTCTAGAAATAGACGAAAGGGCTGCCAAGGAACTAGCCACTTTTTCAGAGGAAGTACAAGCCAAATTTGTCGCCTTGTTTCAAATTTTAGAAAGAGATGGTTTTTTAAGAGAGCCATTCGCAAAGAGAATAAACAGCCGTGTTTTTGAGGTAAGAGTGAGGTATCAAGGTCAATGGAGAGCTTTCTACGCGTATCTCGAAAAAACAAGAATTTTAGTTCTATCAGCTTTTCAGAAGAAAACACAAAAGGCACCAGTCAAAGAAATAAAAACTGCTGAAGAAAGATTAAGGAGGTATAAATGAAAAATCAACACAAAACTATCGGCCTAAAAGCATTTTCAAGAAATTTTACCCCAGAGCAACGTAAGATTGTTGAAGAAGAAATTAACTACTACGATTTATTGACTTCTTTCAAAGAAGCTCGAGAAAAAAGAGGAATTACTCAAGAAGAACTGGCGACAAAGGCCAATGTGAACAGAACAACTTTGAGTAAAATAGAGTCGGGATTACGAAATGCAACAATTGAGACCTTGAGTAAGTTAGCCTCAGCCATGGATATGCAACTAGAGGTAAAACTTAAGATTGTTTGAGAAACCAGGTCCCAACATCGTCCATCAAGCCCCGAAAAACTAAATATGTACTTGAAATAGCCTTTTTTAGATGCTAAAATTAGGCTAATATGGCAAGCAATACAGTTCAACTTCGAGTGACTTTACCTTCTGAGCTTCAGGCTTATCTTCAAACAAAAGCCAATAGGTTTGGTTTAAATATGTCTGCGTATGTTAAGAATTTGATTATTAATGACGTCAGAGATGTCCACTATCCAGTTTTCAAGGCTTCAGACGAAGTAGAAAAAGCATATAACGAAGCAAAAGAAGCTGAAAAGAGTGGAGAATTGATTCCAGTAGATAACCTAGATGAATTTTTTAAGCAGCTTTAAAGAAAGTTCCTATTTGCTATGAAGATAGATTTTTCTCCACTTTGCAAAAAAAAGCTCGCTTTATTAAAAACAAAAAACTTAGCACTTTTTAACAAAACTACCAAACAGTTAAAGCTTTTCCAACTCCAACCAGACCATCCATCATTGAGATTGCATAAACTTTCGGGAAAATTAGAGGACACATGGAGTATATCGATTACCCGAGCTGTAAGAATGGTATTTTACTATCGAATTGTCCTTAAGGAGAAACGAGCCGTGTTTATTTCAATTGGGACACATGATGAAGTATACAAATAGGTTCTGACGTCTTCCACCAATCTCCGCACAGTTGTTTCTGAATGCTGGATTTTTAGACTCTTGCTTGATTGAAACAGCCCGCTTTATTGCATCACTATATCGGATTGCCTTTTAATCCAATGATGACGACGGGATTCTTGTGTACCTAAGCCTCTATGGATAGACCTAAAAAGTTGTAACTTACAACCGAACTAAACGAAGATGAGAGTACTTGAGAACCACCCGACAGAACTTCTCTTGTTCTTTATTCTTGACTTTAATGACATCAACCTTTTTTGAAAGTGGTCTGAGCAAAAGTTTAGCAATGAGTGTGGGTGGAATTGATTGCAAGTCCCAAATGACTTTCTTTTTTTGCAATAATAGCTGTGGAGTAACAAGCAGCATTGACAAGGTTGTAGTGCAGGTTCCCTGGGTAAAATTAGCAGCATTAGTGACAACCGTCATTCTTGAGTAGGTTTTGTTTTTAATTTTTGCCTTTTCTACCTTTTTACAGCTAAAAATCAAGTTGGTGTCTACTTCTTGATGTGCAACTAATAGTAACTTTGTCTTAGCCAGCACATCCTGAAAAGTTCTTGGGGTGTACCCATATTTATGGGCGCCCCAAACACCATTTTTGCTGGTGTCTCCGTATAAAAATAAAAATAAGAGATCTTCTTGATTTGAGTATTTGTTGAAAATTGAGCTGACATTAGGAACACGAACAGTAAGTTTACCACCTTTTTTAAGTATTCGTTCACACTCTTTAATCAGAACAACGCCATCTTCTTTAGTAAAATGCTCTAAAACATCTTGAAGGAGAATACCATCCACCGCTTCAGTTTTAAACGGGAGTGGCTGCATCAAATCGTGGAGAAGGTCAGGGTCAACTCTTTGATCAACATCGACGTTGAGATAGCCAGCTTTTTTATCGTAGCCGCATCCTAAATTAAGTAGTTTTTTTTGCTGCACTGTCACAATGGCACCAAGCATATCATTTCAAAGAGGCAAAAGTGCAAACAGTTGAGTGTACCAACTTTACCAACTCAAAATTACCCGCGCCCCAGACAGGTTTGCAACTTCGCCACTGGTTGAGCGCAGTTCCACCTGGTAACTATTCTGACCCGGATGCAGTTTGAACGAACCCGAGCCTTTCCAAGTGGGTGTACTGCCATTATGGGAAACTTCGCTAACATTTATAATTGCCCCAGTGGTTTTGTTCTTAAGTCGACTCCAAGCCTCGCCGTTAACAATTGAGAGACCGGCTTCGTAGACCACGCTGGTATTAGCGGGGTAGTCATTGGTATCGATTACCAACTCCAAGCCAGTTTCCGTCCAGTCTCGGTTTGTGGTCGAAGCCGAGCCAAGATACAGCACCTGTTTGCGCAGTGCTGAATCGGTTTTTTGAGCAGAACCAGCGGAGTTGGGAGTCGTTTTTGAAGTTAAAGGCTGTTCTAAGGTTTCAACTCTAGTTAAAAGTGCGGCCAAACTGGCTTGAATGTCAGTTAGGGCAGAGTCAGTTGCTTGGTTGAATACAGCAGGCCGGCCAATTGGTTGGCTAACTTGACTTTGACCAGTTTCTTCCAGCTGTTGCACTGACTTTGACATTCTCAGAAAAAGAACCACTAAGGCAATCATCGCCCCGCCCAATAACAGTAAAGCGCCAATTATCAGTTTTTGAAAGAGAGATAACACAGATCCAGTATAGCAAGTAAACTCCAACTGCGTTACAAATTATTTTTCTGGTGATCTACTTTCCTGACAGATCTACTTTCCTAATGTCGGATTAGTTCAACTTTCCGTATACTAAAAAAGAAATGCGAAACCTGCTCACTCAGCTTTGGTTTATTTTGTTGGCGGTTCTGGTTTTTAGTGGGGTAGCGCTCAGTGTATATTTCACTGGCTCTCAATGGTTGCCGCCCCTGCTTGACTTGATTGGTCAGAACAAAACTTCAGAAGAAAAGACACTGTTGAATGATC
>PFDH01000049.1:0-9507 GCA_002772705.1 Candidatus Pacebacteria bacterium CG10_big_fil_rev_8_21_14_0_10_44_11
TATCTTTTTGTCAGATTATTGGTTTATGCCAATGCTTGTTGGACTCTACGTGCTAACACCTCTGTTTCGAAAAATCGTCAGCTCCACCGCTAACTTTTCATATATTTTTTTAGTCTGGTTCGGAGTTGTTTCAATTTTGCCAGCACTCTTTTTGGGAGAACTTTTTCCAGGATCAAGTTCCGCTGGCCTGCTTAACTTAACGATTAGTTTTGCTGGCTATTATTTGTTGGGCTTTTGGCTCTGGCAACAAAAAAATCAGTTATTCAACTCAACATGGTTGGTGGTTTCCGTAATTGCCAGTGCGACATGCTACCTGCTTATTGCACAATTGACCAAAACCGACCCCAATCGCCTCTTTTTTTCACTCCAAGACTACTTTTCACCAGCAATAGTGATTGGCTCAGTCTCGATGTTTTTACTTTTTATCAAAAACCACCAGGCAAAACAGCTTGGACCGTCAAAAAATATCCTTCAACGGCTGGGCAGGATGACCTACGGCGTGTTTCTGAGCCACATTCTGATCATTCAGCTGCTGGTTGCAACTTGGCAATCTACGAACAGTCAAACGGGTTGGCAGTTTTCGATCGGAATTAACTGGATTATCAGAGCGGGATTAATCTATATACTAAGCTATCTATTAATTTTCGGACTCCAGAAGATTCCCAAGCTACAGTCACTAATTACCTAACCCATGCAACAACTAACCAATCTTCAAATTACTTTTACACCGGCAGCAATCGAGCAAATGAAGGCCGAGCAAGAACGATACAAGCAAGAACGGGTTGAGGTCATGGAACGACTAAAAACTGCCCGAGAAATGGGAGACCTCTCAGAAAATGGAGCCTACAAATACGCCAAGTTTGAACTGGGTAGGATCAGTCGACAACTGAAGTACCTATCGTCAATGCTAGAAAATGCTGTCCCTCAGGATAAACCAATAAACAGTCAGGTGGTGGGTTTTGGGTCCCAGGTCACGATTAAATCTGATTCTGATCAACACAGTTTTACAATGGTCAATCAATTTGAATCCGACCTAACCGCTAACAAGTTATCGTTGCAAAGCCCGCTTGGAACCGCTTTAGTTGGTAAAAGTGCTGGTGACCAAATTAGTGTTGACACACCTTCAGGAACTCTGCAGTATACAATTGTTGGAGTGAAGTAAGTATGAAACAACAACTAAACCAGCTAACGCCAACTGACACCAGACATTGTGTTAACTCAGTTTCACTCAAATTCCAACCAGAAAGTTAAGATGCCAGTACAAAAATACAAAAAGTACTACACACTGATGTTTGATCAAAACAAGGAGTTGTTTGACCATTTTGCAAAAATTCATCACGGCTACCAGGCTGATCCTTCGGCTTGGTCTGATCAATTTCACCAAGTTGGCCAAGATATTAAAGACGTGATGAGAGATTGGGAACGCCGGCTGTGCAGCGGAACCGAACGTGGACACTATGCGCAGTACTCATCAAAATTAGCCGAAAAGTTTTGGCTAGAAATTAAACAAGAGTTCCCTTTAATTGATGAGGTTGGCCTGATCAAGAAACAACTAGCTCACTCAAGGTTGCTTAAAAAATAAGCCTTAATTGATTAGCAACTCTACGATTACAAATCCAAGATACAACAACAATAAAACCGCGCTTTCGCTCCGACTCAGTTTGTTTTTTGACCTCACAAAAAAGTACATTAGAATGAGACCAATGGCGATGAAAATAAATCGGTGCGCAAAGTTGTTGGGAATACTAATCCCTTTTTGATAGAAAAGCGTCAGTAGTCCAAACAAAAAGGTGTTGGCGCTGGCAGAACCCAATAAATCAGCGAAAGCCACCTCGCTTTTCTTCCGGTAGATTGATCGGAATACGATTGACAACTCCGGAATGTTTGTGCCTAGAGCTACCGCAATCAAGCTGACAAAGAATGGAGCGATCTGCAGCACGTTTGCCAAGAACACAGTCGACTCAACGATTTGCCTACTCGCCAACACTAGCATCATGATTCCAACCATAATTTTTGCCAAATCATAATAAGTCGTAGACTTGTGTTTAGTCAGCTTAGTCTTGAGTTTTTCGGCGAAAGCTTTGTGTTTTGAAAAGATGAAGAAAAGAGCAAGATAGGCGGCAACTGCGACAAAACCTTCCCAAGTTTCTAGCCGCTGGTCACTAATTAAAAAAGTTGGAATAAATGCAACTAGCAACGTGCTAATCAACACAAAACGATTAATTTGACTGGGGATTTTTAAACCACCATTGGTTAAACCTAAAAGCGGAATAATAAACAAAAAGAGTACTACCACCCCACCAATTAGATTGCCAACAAAAATGCCTGGATCACCAGAATTAATTGCCGTCAAGCCAATAATAAACTCGGGCAACGACGTTAGCAGACCTAAAACAAAAAATGAAATAGTGAAAGCTGGAAGTCGTAAGTTGGATGCCAGTCTAGAAATAGATGACACCACCAAACCAGCGCCCCACCAAACAACCAGAAAAGAACCAATATACCACAGTAGTGGTAAAAATATTTCTGTCACCCTAGTAGTTAATCACATCGACCAAGAACAAAACTAGTCTTGATTTTTTCAGTTGATTTTCAGCAAAAGGGCTATAATAACTTCATGAGAATTTTGGTAGTAGAAGATGAGCATCGGATTGCTCAGTCGATTAAAAAAGGTCTTGAACTAGAGCGATATGTGGTTGACGTCGCATACACCGGCACCGAGGGCTATGACATGGCCAGTGCTGAAAGCTACGACGTGGTTATTTTGGACAGGATGTTACCCGAAATGGATGGCATCACCATTTGTAAAAGTCTTCGTCAAGAGAATAATCATGTGCTGATTCTTTTACTGACCGCCAAAAGCCAGACCAGTGACAAAGTTGATGGGCTCAACGCCGGCGCTGACGATTACTTAACCAAACCATTTTCATTCGAAGAGCTACTAGCCAGAATTAGAGCCCTCAGCAGGCGACCATCAAAAATGCTTCAGTCTGTGCTTAAAGTTGCTGATTTAGAACTGATCGCTGAAACTTTCGAAGTCAGACGTGATCACAAGCCGATCCAACTTTCCAGCAAAGAATATGCTCTCTTGGAATACATGATGAGGCACCCCAATACAACTCTAACCAAACAACAGTTGATTGATCGCGTTTGGAACTATGAATCAGATATACTACCAAACACGATCGAGGTGTACATCAAAAACTTGCGAGGCAAAATTGATGCGCCATTCAAAAATAAGCCGCCACTGATTCAAACCGTTCGCGGTTTTGGCTACAAGATTGGGGATAATGTTTAAATCCGCACGAATAAAATTAACCCTTTGGTACCTGATGATCATAATGCTCATCAGTTTAGCCTTCAGTGCCGCTATCTATGAAGTCCTTACGTTAGAGCTTGGTCGATTTTCAAGAAGAAACACTTCTCGGATAGAAAGCCGACTCCAAGACTGCATTCAGTCAAATTCTCAACCGTGTTTTGTGCCCCCTCCACTGATTGCCACGCTTGAAAATATTGAACTGGTGGAAGAAACCAAAAACCGGATAATTACCAGTTTAATTGAAATCAATCTTGCCATTTTGATTTTTGCCGGAGGGTTAGGCTATGTCTTAGCCGGAAAAACCTTACTGCCGATTCAAGAAATGGTGCTTGAACAGGGTCGATTCATTACTGACGCCTCTCACGAACTAAAAACACCACTCACTTCACTAAAAACTGCGCTCGAAGTGCACTTGCGAAATAAAAAGCGCACTCAAAAGGAAGCTGATCTGTTGGTTAAAGACAGCATCACTGACGTTAATAAGTTGCAGCGCTTATCCGAATCATTATTAGAGTTGGCTAGTTTCCAAGCCGTAAATGGCAACAGTCACCATCAGTCACTTTCTTTGACTGAAGTGGTAAATGAAGCGGTTAAAACTGTCAGTGCTTTTGCTCGAAAGAAACATATTAGTCTCTCAGTACAAAAGTCAGAGGATATACAGCTGCATGGTGCGAGTGAAAAGTTAACCCAACTACTGGTGATACTGCTTGATAACGCGATTAAATACAGTCCCCATAGAACAAAAATTGAGGTAAGTCTGAGCAAAAAAGCTGACACAGCAAAAGTAAGTATCACCGACCATGGTCAGGGAATTGCCCAAGAGCATTTACCCCACATTTTTAAACGTTTTTACCGAGGGAATCAATCTCGGACTGAATCAGGGAGTTATGGTTTGGGTCTAGCCATCGCTCAACAAATTGTCAAGTCACACCATGGTTCAATTGCCGTCAATAGCCAAGTGGACAAGGGTACAACGTTTGTTGTTTGCCTTCCGATAAAAAAAGCTAGTTAAAGTTTTATTCAAAAATTTGATTAAGCCGAGTAATTGTCCGCTGCTCGGTGCCTTTATTCCCGTTCTCGCCACCCTTTTGAAATAAAACGAATTGGGCAACAAGCAGGAGGTTTAACCCAATCAATCCAATCACAAAAGTCAGTGGTAAATACTGTTTTTTTCGTTTCAAAAAGATTAGAAAGTCGACGGTTAATAAAGCGAAGAATGGCAATGAAGAGATATACATTCTTCCACCATAGGCCGCTGCTGCCCAGCCACCTTGAGCAGTGATAATCACTGCCTGGATCAAAAAAAATAACAGTGGATAGACCAGATACTGATTAATTTTTCTTTCGCCCATCAATTTTGAATAAACAAAATAGCAGCTAACGACTAATAGGATAGGTGTTCTAACTAACAAGCCAGTGACGGGATCCAGTAAACTACCAAAAAGATACTGCCAACCAAGCTGATGCTGCTCAGTGACAAAGTTTCTCAAGTAAGTCTGATTGAGCAAGGAATTAAATGTATGCAACCAATGATAAATCAAGGGCAACACGCCAATGCACGTGCCAGAAAGATACAGCAGCAATTTTGACAAAAGCTGAACGTTCTTAATTTTCTGTTGAGTCAGTTGGATCATCAACTCAAAAATAACCAAGACTATCACTGCGCCATCTTGCAGTCGATTCATAATCAGAGCCCCGCTAATCAAACCCAGTAACCAATAATTTTTTTGTTTTGAATTCAGAAAGTTGTAAAAGAACAAACATGACAAAAAAAATGAAGCAAAGTGAGAGTTGATGACATCAAATGCCCCGTAATAAATTAAATTGGTGGCAAAAAACACCGCTGCCACCGTTAGTCGAGACAAAAGAGTATCTTTTGAATACCGACCGACGATTTTTTCTAGGAGAAACAAGCCAAAAATGACGTATGCAATTGCCCCAATCCCCGAGATAATTTGATACAGATCAGAGTATCCCTGTGTTGGCAAGGCAAAACCAAAACTAGCACCCAATAAACTTAACTGATGAGCCACCAAAAAGAATGGTAATAATAGTACTCCAACTGCTGGACTGTAATGATTTTCTGCTTTTCCGGTAGCGGTGGTGGCCACAATCTGCACTTTTTCTACAGAAAGTGGTTGTAGGGCATTATTATTTTCTGGGTTGTAAATATGGGTGTACTCGTTGGTGTAGTTCCAATCACCATCAATTACCCAACTTCTTAGATGCGCATAGTAGCCAATGCCATCTCCGTACACGGCTTGTCCCGAGACCAAATAGTGAGTTAAAAAAATTGCACAAGCAGCAAGAAAAATAGCACTATAAAGATATATTTTTCTAATCAAGAGAAACATACTCGCCCATCAATTATTTGTTGACCAAGACGATGCCAAATGGAGTTTGCCTGCCGGGACCAACCACATACTTGCCATTGACATAAAAAGCGGTTGAGCCGCCACTATCCAAATTCAGGGCTGAGGACAAACCAAGGGTTTTAAGCACCCAAGCGACTTCAGCTACCGTTGCATTTCTCACTACTCCAATGACCACCTGATTTTCCTTGGTACCAATAAAACTCCTGGAGCCTCGACTGCCTTTTTTTGGATCACCATCACCACCAAAAGTAATGTTTCCTGCTGATAAAAGCAGTGGTTGGCCAGCAATCACCGCGTCAACACCGGTATCGCGCCCCCACTCTTGACTTTGGCCAACAACTCGCGCCGAACCATTCATAAAGATGATTGCTGGCACTGAGCTGTAGACGTTATTGTCCGAATTAAAGTAATATTTATTTTTGTTCATCAGCAGAGTGTCAAATGAATTAGTCTTGCCAGCACAACTGGGATACTCAGCTGGACAAAAATATGGTCCATTAATACCAGCAAAGCCACCGCTCTGGGCAACATAATTGGCCAGACTTGAGACCGGACAGTTATCAGCACAGTCATTCTCGGATGCCGTTTCGACTTGCACCCGAGTTGAGCCCAAATCTGCGGTCAAAATATCAACTACAAACTGACCAAGCTCTGTTTGGACTGTTTGTCGTGAATAACCTGAAGCAGGCGGTGTGTTAACCACTGGCAGTGATTCGGGAGATAAGACTGGGTTACCCTTAGTTTGAGTTTGTAGGGTTACGATATTTTTTTTCAATTCAGTGATGACCGCGCTAGCACTAGCAACGTTTCTTTTAGCCAAGAGGGCTAAAACTTGAACAAATTGGGTCTCCAAGTTTTGGACTTTTGCCCCTTCGCCCCGCAAATCAAGAATATCTTCATACTCAGTCACTGATTGCTGGTATGTAGTTTGAATTTGATCAATTTCTTGTTTTAATTGTTGGTTAATTTGAAATTGATCGGCCGATTGCAGTTCATTTAAAGCTGCCGAGCTACTGGCCAACTGAGTAGTAGATTCTTCAAGACCTGCCTGCAAGTTTTGATTCTGTTCTTGAACAACAGCTAACTGTCGCTGCGCCAAACTAGTTTGCACAAACCAGATCAAACCAGCAATAAAAAGAACAATAAGCAAAAGAACAGACCGCTGGATATGAATAATGTGCTCAATCTGGCTAACAATTTGTGCTAGTCGGGACTTGAATTGATTCAACATCTGTTCCAGTATACAGTGAAATACGTTTTTTCAAAAAAAGCAAAAGACCACTTCAGTCTCAGCCCCATTTGACTTACAATGGAGCGGTACTACTACCAGCTATGAAACAAACTGCTTTTCGTTCAATCGTGCATGATTTTTCGTATCATCCAAGAAAGCGCTTGGAAATTTTCCGCGCTCTTGAATTAGAAGACAAAGTTGCTCTGCTTAATCGCACTACCAACTATATCAAAGAAGACCTGCTCAAACACCTGGAATTGAACGAATGCCAAGAAGTACTCGAAAGATTTGATCCAGACCAAGCCACCGATTTAATCCAGTTATTGCCAAAGCGTAAAAGGGAGAAAGTCATAGCAACACTCAACGAATCGCTCAAGCGAGATCTGTCACTGCTTCTCAGCTTTGACCCGCATACCGCCGCCGGCTTGATGAATCTGGACTACATTCAAGTTGACCAAGAAGATTATATTGATCAAATTGCCGAAAAAGTGAGAACCCACGAGCAAAAAACCGGCAAAATTCCCCTCATCTTAATCAGCAGCGACAGCAACCTAAAAGGCTTTTTGCCAGGTTATCGACTGGTTTTGGCCAAACCAAAGGACAAGGCGCTTGATCATCTTCAAAAGATTGCTACCCTAAAATCAACCACTACTCAAGATCAGGTGCTGAAGTTTTTTCAAACTCATCCTCACCGTAAAGCGGTAGTGCTGGGTGAGCATGACAATGTCCTCGGGGTGATCTACTCAGATGACATTATCAGGCTGATTCAGGAAAAAGAGTCGGCATCTTTATACGACTTTGCCGGTGTTAGAGCTGAAGAATCGGTCTACGACGCCTTTAGACGGAAAGTTAAGTTCCGCTACAAATGGTTGATTTTAAATCTTGGCACCGCATTTTTAGCTGCCTTTACAGTCAGCATCTTTCAAGATACGATTGCCAAACAAGTACTGTTGGCCGTGTACATGCCGATTGTAGCTGGCATGGGTGGCAACGCTGGCACCCAAACCCTAGCAGTCATGGTCAGAGGGTTGGCAACAGAAGAAATTACCACTAAAACGATTTTCACAGTGCTGCGCAATGAAGTGGGTGCTGGTTTTGTAAATGGTCTAATTAATGGCTTGATCGTTTTTACAATTGTGCTGGTGGTTAATCACAATCTGTTGGTTGGCGCAGTGCTTGGTATTGCCATGGTTGTGAATTTACTGATCGCCGCTAGCTTTGGCACCTTGGTGCCAGTATTGATGCAAAAACTTGGCAAGGATCCCGCCTCATCGGCCACCATTTTTATTACCACTGCCACCGATATCTTTGGCTTCCTGGCGTTCCTTGGATTAGCGACGGTTTTACTAAGGTAGATTGACTAGAAATTTCTGGCTGATTATTTGTTTAAATTTCAGCATTCCTCGCTGAGTAAGGGCAGAAACAAAAACTGATTGACGACCAGCGTACTGCTGTTTCAAGGCGTCTGCCTGCTCAGAAGAAAGTAAATCTAGTTTGTTAAAAACTAGTAGCGGAGGCTGAGAAACACCCAACTCAGTTAAAATGTCCTCCACCACCCCAATCTTTTTTTGTACTTGTGTATCCGCTGCATCAACAACGTGGACTAGGACCTTGGCAGCAACTGATTCCATCAAAGTGGTTTGAAAAGCTTCAACCAAGAACGGCGGCAGGTTTTCAATAAATCCAATGGTGTCCGAAACTAAGACGGTGGGCGCGTACTGAGTTAGCTTGATCTTCCCTACCACCGTGTCTAAGGTTGTGAACAAGCCTTGGTGCACCGTCTTGCGTTTACTGGTCAAGGCGTTGAATAGCGTCGTTTTGCCAGCGCTGGTGTAACCGACTAAAGCCATGGTGGCAATTCCCTTTAACTGCCGCTTTTTGATCCGAGTTTGCTGAACTTTTGTCCGTTGTGCCAACTCGGCTTTAATTTGCTGAGTCCGTTTCCGGATCAGTCTTCGCTCCCGCTCAATGTTAGTTTCACCCAGCCCCCTGGTACCAATCCCTCCACCTTGGCGAGACAATTCAGTCTTCCCCATCCCGTAAATTCGCGGGCCAATGTGCTGAATTTTTGCTAACTCAATCTGGAGTTTGGCTTCGGTACTGGTGGCGTGCTGATCAAAAATATTCAAAATGAGGTCAACCCGATCCCAAACCTTGATCTGTTGATTGACCGGCCAAAGAGCTTTTTCTAACCGAAATAATTGGCTTGACTTGGCCAGATCGTTAATTGCCACCACATCAACTTTGAACTGCTCAACCAATTGAATAAGTTCTTCAAGTTTGCCTGATCCAATATAGGTGGCCAAATCTGGATGGTTTTTATATTGAGTAATGTGCTTGACAACTTTGCCACCATAGGTGTTAACCAACTGAGTTAGCTCAGCCATAGTTTGCACTGCTGAATCAATTTGCTTGGAATGAGGTAAAACTTGCAACAGCAAAAAACGATCGGGCATTGGTACCCCTATTTAATCACAGATTCGCGCAGGATCTAGAGCCGACTGTTAGCGACTAAAAAAAGTAGTACAAAAATCTTCATCAGAAAGTTTTTCAACGGCGAATTTATTTTGATGAAGATTGGG
>PFDH01000049.1:9536-9696 GCA_002772705.1 Candidatus Pacebacteria bacterium CG10_big_fil_rev_8_21_14_0_10_44_11
GGCTGAAGACGGAATACAGGGTTCTTTCGTTGGATCTACCACCACGACGTGATTGACAAAAGCTGCCAACTCTTGAGTTGGACAATCTTTATAGAGCGTAAAGTTTGCTAATTGATAATTTTGCGTCTGTGCTGAGCGATAGATTGCCTTTTTATTTGCC
>PFDH01000011.1:0-2812 GCA_002772705.1 Candidatus Pacebacteria bacterium CG10_big_fil_rev_8_21_14_0_10_44_11
CGTACAGAGTAGAGACGCTGACGTTAGTCAGTCTGTTCTCTGTAAAACTTGCCCCGTAGAGACTGATCCATAAGCCAAATGAAGTTTATGGTGAGAATTGAGCGCCACACGGCACTTAATTCACACGGTTAGCACCCTGAACGATTAAAGTTTAGGGCGAAGGTATAGTCCGTGCCCGTAGTAATACGAGGAATTACATGGTCGTCAGCTCGTGCTGTGAGGCGTCCACTTAAGTGTGGTAACGAGCGCAACCCTTGCCGTATGTTACACGTATCATACGGGACTGCCCCCGCTTAGCGGGGGAGGAAGGAGAGGACGACGTCAAGTCCGCATGTCCCTTACATCCGGGGCAACACACATCCTACAATGGAGCCGACAACAGGTAGCAACGGGGTAACCCCGAGCCAATCCCTAAACGGCCCCTCAGTTCAGATTGTGGGCTGCAACCCGCCCACATGAAGTCGGAATCGGTAGTAATCGCAAATCAGCAGGTTGCGGTGAATACGTTCTCGCTCCTTGTACAACGTAAATATGCGCCTTCCGCGCATACTTGCCAGTTGGTGAAGAACCTATATCAAAGCCTTCTTTCGTGATGAAAGGCATCAGGTTTGAGGAAAAAGACATTTTCTTCTGACGAAAGAGTAGCTTAAGCTACTTCTAGGAAGAAAAAATGTCTCTTTTACCAAATCCTGGTGACTTGTAATAGAATGCAGGTTTTGATATAGGTTCTAAATCCAACCATTTAAAATAAGTTAAATGAAGCGAAATCACAGGCCTTTCTGAGTAATTAGAAGGCTGAAGGGTGAAAGTAGCAGTTTTCAGCTTGAAGTTTAAACGGTCTCGTTATTTGACGACCTTTCGTACAAATAGGGAAGTTGCTTATAACGTCTTTCTCAAAAGACAAAGTAACGAGATAACTGGACTCGAGATGAAAACAAATGGTAATTATGTGAACGAAGGGAGATCCTGACAGTTCTCAGTTCTTGCTACCAAGCGAGAAATGAGTATGATCAAAGTAATGCGATCAAATAGCTTTCAGGAAGTCTGCAGACGCCATAGTACCTTAAATGAAAATTTGAGGGAAGGGCTAACTTGATATGAATCAATTTAGTAAAAAGTATCAAGCGTCGGCTAGGGTACGGGAAAACCGTGTGCCCAGTCGGGAGAGAAGAGGTCACCAGTAATGGTGCTACTATCTCAGAACACTGCCCGTCAAGCCAGCAAAGTCAGCAGCGCCCGAAGTGGGAGACCCTAACCGCAAGGATGGGCCCCCCTACGGCGAGGTTGGCGATGAAGACTAAGTCGTTGAAAAAAGATTGATAGATCCATCAATTTGTGGCGACCTATATCAGTAACGATATAGAAAAATCCTGCTAATATCGGGGAACCCTACGTTTTGAGTAAAGCTTAATGCAAGAATTAGGTTTTAAAATCAAAATATGGCAACCGCGAGGGAAGTCGTCCCGTGTAAATGGGATTGACCCCGTAGAGACTGATTCTAATTATCAAATTAGAAGAGATATGAGTTATTTAACTCGTATAATACGCAGGCGCCTTATACCAAATTGGTATGAGGATGAAGAGATAGTCCATGCCTCTGGAAACAGAAGGAATAACATGAACAAGGTATCCCTACTGGAAGGTGGGGATGGATCACCTCCTTTCTAAGGAGTACGGTTCAAGGAACTCACACCCTTGTATTCCCAACTACAGCGATGTAGTTGAAAAAACAGTGAATCCCGTGGTCACCATACCCGGGTCAGTGCTTACCACCATGTTTGTTTCAGAACAAAATCAATTACCCCGTTTAATAGCGGGGTTTTTCTTGCAATCTCCCACTCTAGTGTCATAATGACACCAACATGAACAAAGCCACCCTTTTTCTCAGTATCGTTTTGTTGTTAGCTTTGGCAGCGATGGGCGGTTATATTTACCAAAATGAGCAAGACAAAGATCTGATCATGCAGAAGTTGTCGGCAACACCAACGGTCACTCCTAATGAAATTCCTTCAACTTTCGATGGGACGGAGATAGAATCAGTCACACCCACTCCTACAGCCACCAACTCAGCCCAAAGCACTGGCACACTCACCGGTTCACTTTCTTTCCCTAGTGAACAATTCCCAGCCAAAATGGAAGTTTGCGCCGAAGATACAACTTCCAAAGCAGAAATCTGCACCAGCGAACTGTTGAAAGAAACGGGCTATATGTATGGAGTTGGCTACAAACTGGATGTACCGGCTGGAACCTACACCATCTATGCCAAGTTACCTAATGATCCGTACAAAGCCTATTACTCAAAGTTTGTTGTCTGTGGGTTGAAGGCCGAGTGCGCCGACCACAGCCCAGTGCCGGTCTCAGTGACTGCCAACTCAACCAAGCCTAAGATTGATCCGCAAGATTGGTATAATAAGTAGTTGTTGTGTGATCATAAGTAATCATACTATTTCTAAATATATCTTTTGATATCATTAAAAAGGGTTGGTTCATCAACTCTTTTTTTAAAGCCCATATATTAGCAGTCTATATTCATTCCTGCTAATTTGAGTCTTAACAAATGTACCCAACTTGATTACAATAAAGCTACTTTCTTAACTTCAAAGGGGAGTTGCCCATGAATTTTAACCACTTAACCACCAAAGCCGCTGAAGCTGTGCAAGGCGCAATACAGTTAGCCGGCAAGTTAAGCAACCCCGAAGTGACCGCTATTCACTTAGGGGTCGTCCTCACTGAACAACCAGCCGGCATCGTACCAACCATCTTACAGAAATTGGAGCAAGAGCCCGCTACCGTCACGGCAGCTCTCAAACAA
>PFDH01000011.1:2831-34542 GCA_002772705.1 Candidatus Pacebacteria bacterium CG10_big_fil_rev_8_21_14_0_10_44_11
CCACTACAGGTCAGGTTCAGCCAGTTGCCAGCTCTGATTTTCGCGCCGTTTTAGACAAAGCCGAGTCAGAAGCCAGCACATTGCATGACGACTACATCAGCACCGAACATCTGCTGCTGGGGCTCCTCGACAATTCTAATTTGAAAAAGATTTTCAAGATTTCTAAAGACCAAGTCCTAGCTGTGCTGCAAGGCGTACGTGGCTCACAACGTGTCACCGACCCTGACCCCGAAGCTAAGTACCAAGCCTTAGAAAAATACACTACCGACTACACCGCCCTGGCTAAAGAAGGCAAAATTGATCCCGTCATCGGCCGCGATGAAGAAATCCGCCGCGTAATGCAAATCCTTTCCCGTCGCACCAAAAATAATCCGGTGCTAGTGGGTGAGCCGGGCACCGGCAAAACCGCCATCGTTGAGGGTTTAGCCCGCAAAATCATTGCCAACGACATCCCCGACACCCTTCAGCACAAAAAACTGCTGGCCTTGGATCTGGGCGCCTTAATTGCCGGCGCTAAATACCGCGGCGAGTTTGAGGACAGATTAAAAGCGGTGATCAAAGAAATTGAACAGTCAAACGGGCAAATTATTTTATTCATTGATGAGCTGCACACCATTGTTGGTGGCGGTGCCCAAGAAGGTTCAACTGATGCCGGCAATTTGCTTAAACCTAGCCTCGCCCGCAGCACCCTACACACCATTGGCGCCACCACACTGCGAGAATATCGAAAATATGTTGAAAAAGACGCCGCTTTGGAACGCCGTTTCCAACCGGTGATGGTTGAAGAGCCGAGCACTGAGGATGCCATTTCAATGCTGCGGGGAATTAAGGAAAAATATGAGGCCCATCACGGTGTTCATATCACCGATAATGCGCTCGTGGCGGCAGTCAATCTTTCCAAGCGTTACATTTCCGACCGGTTCTTGCCTGACAAAGCGATTGACCTAATGGACGAAGCCGCCTCGGTGCTCAAAATTGAAATTGATAGCAAGCCGACCGAGCTGGATCAGCTTAACCGTCGCATTACACAGTTAGAAATTGAAAAAGAAGCGCTTAAAAAAGAAAAGGACGAGGCTTCAAAAAAACGTCTAACTGATTTGGAAAAACAACTGGCTCAGCTGACTTCGCAGCAAAAGGAATTAGAGTTGCACTGGCGCAATGAAAAAGCGGTGATCGATACCTTAAAAAATTCCAGCAAAACTTTAGACGAGCTGAAAGAACAAGCTACTCAAGCTGAGCGGGACTATGACTTGCAGCGGGCCGCCGAAATTAAGTACGGCAAAATCCCCGAGTTAGAAAAACAGGTTAAAGAGGCTCAAAAAAAATTGAACGAAGTTCAAAAAGATCGTAAAATTTTGTCAGAAGAGGTGACTGAAGCGGATATTGCTAAAGTCGTCTCGCGCTGGACTGGGATTCCCGTCCAAAAAATGCTGGGGACAGAAACTCAGCGGCTGAAAAACATGGAGGTTGAATTGGCCAAGCGGGTCGTGGGGCAAGCAGCAGCCATCAAAGCGGTAGCTAACGCCGTTCGCCGATCACGAGCTGGCATCAGTGAAGAAAACAAGCCAATCGGTTCCTTTATTTTCTTAGGTCCCACCGGCGTTGGCAAAACTGAGCTGGCTAGAACACTGGCCGATTTTTTGTTTAACGACGACAATCTACTCATCCGCATTGACATGAGCGAGTATATGGAACAACACGCCGTGGCGCGGCTGATTGGATCACCACCAGGTTATGTTGGCTACGAAGAAGGCGGTCAACTCACCGAAGCAGCTAGACGTCATCCTTACTCAGTCATCCTATTTGACGAAATCGAAAAAGCCCATCCCGAAGTCTTTAACGTGTTGCTCCAGTTATTAGATGACGGCCGGTTGACTGACGCTAAAGGTAGAACGGTCAATTTTAAAAATACCGTCGTTATCATGACCTCAAACTTGGGCAGTAAGGAAATTGCCGAGTTTAGGGGCGACCGCCAGAAACAAGAGTCAACGGTCAAAGAACAGCTGCGCGATCACTTTAAACCAGAGTTTTTGAACCGAATCGACGAGATCATTATCTTCCAACCGCTCGGCGAGGCCGAAATTCGAGAAATTGTCAAACTGCAGCTGGAAAAAGTTAAAAAGCGCTTGCAGCAAAAATCCATCACTCTCGAGGTTAATCAGGCAGCCGTCGACGCCTTGGCTAGCGCCGGTGTTGACGAAGTTTTTGGCGCCCGACCGCTGAAACGTTTGATCCAGCAGACTATTTTAGATCCGCTTGCCCTGAAAATCATTGAGGGATCGGTCAAAGACGGGGATCAACTCAAAGTTAAAGTGGAAAATAATCAAGTCGTGATCTCAAAAGATTAGCCAAGGCGTGGTACAATATCTTGTTGTCGAGGGTGACTAGCTCAGTTGGTTAGAGCGCAGTCCTGATAAGACTGAGGTCAATGGTTCGAATCCATTGTCACCCACTTGACAAGTTTTTTCTACGATCTTAAATTATCTGCTTGCTTTTTAGCATTCATCCTGGTAGACTGCTAATCTATGGTTGAAAATCCACTCCACCAGGCCAGCTCTAAACCTGAAAAGCCAGAGGAAAAACCAATGGTAGTCAGTTCAACAGCGCTCTTCAAATCTGGCACCATTTTGTCTAAACGAACTCAAGAAAATCGACAAATTTTGCCAGTGATTCCGATTAGAGAAGGCGTGTTGTTTCCAAGCACCGAATCGGTGTTAACCTTTGGTCGTTCAGTGTCGATTAACGCCATCAAAGACTCAGCCAGAACCAAAAAAATGGTAATTTTGTTAACCCAGCGCGAAGCTGAGATTGACAACCCTCAACCCGGTGACTTATTCCAGATTGGCACTTTGGCCGTGATCGAAAAAACTCTTCACGTAGACCAGAGCGTGAACGCCCTTGTTCGTGGCATCGGTCGGGCAAAAGTGACCCGTTTCACCACTGTGATACCAAAACTCACCGCCGAAGTAGCAAATCTACCAGATATTTCCGAGAAAAGTGAAGAGATGGAAGCCATGGTCACCCATCTGCAAAAAGAATTTCGCCGCGCTGTCCACATGGGTAAACCGGTTGAATTTCTCAACTTTATGAAGCTAATGGGCGGCGTCACCGAAGGCGAGTTGGTTGACCAAATTGCCAGCACGCTGTCAATTAACACGACAGAAAAACAAGCACTGCTGGAAATGACCAACGTCAAAGATCGTTTGCGCAAAGTGATTGACCTTTTGGCTCACGAAATGAAGGTCTTGGAAATCGAAAAAGACGTCGTTCACAAAACCCAAGAAAAATTCGACAAACATATGCGCGATAGTGTCTTGCGTGAGCGACTGCGAACTATTCAACAAGAACTGGGTGAAATGGGGGATGAAGACGAAATTGTCGATGAGTACTTTAATAAACTCAAAAAAACTAAACTCAGCCAAGACACCAAAGAAAAGGTTGAAAAAGAAATTAAGCGGTTAAAAGCAATGTCGCCCAACAATCCCGAAGCCGGTTACATCAGAAGCTGGCTGGACACCGTATTTGAAATTCCCTGGGAAGTGCGAAGCTTGGCTAAAGTTAAATTGCCCAAAGCCCAAATGACCCTTCAAAAAAATCACTATGGCCTGGAAGAAGTCAAAGACAGAATCTTGGAGTATATTGCCGTGTTGATGCGCAGACAAGCACAGCAGGGTTCAAATAAAGTTGGTTTGCCCACCATTTTATGTTTTGTGGGACCACCAGGAGTGGGTAAAACCAGCATCGGCCAATCGATTGCAGAAAGTTTGGGTAGAAAGTTTGTTAAAGTTTCTCTGGGAGGCATTCGTGATGAGGCTGAAATTCGCGGCCACCGTCGTACTTATGTCGGTGCCATGCCGGGTAAAATCATTAACGGCATCAAACAAGCCAAAACCATGAATCCAGTGTTTATGTTAGATGAAATTGATAAAATTGGTTCTGATTATCATGGCGATCCTTCTTCAGCTTTATTAGAAGCGCTTGATCCAGAACAAAATCATGGTTTTGTTGACCATTACCTAGATGTGCCGTTTAACCTGTCTGAGGTCATCTTTATCACCACGGCCAACACCTTAGATACCATTCCGCCAGCTTTGCATGATCGATTAGAAATCATCCGTTATTCTGGTTACACTGAAGATGAAAAGTATTACATTGCCAAAGATCACTTATTAGCAAAAGTACTTAAGGCTAACGGCTTGACCAGTAAGTTCCTCAAAATTCCTGACAGCGCCATCATGGCCATTATTCGCCGGTATACCCGGGAGGCGGGGGTCAGATCGTTAGAGCGAACCCTCAGCAAAGTGGCTAGAAAAGCTGCCCGCGAACTGTTAGAAAATCCCAGAAAAAAAAGCCTGACTATTGACCCAGCCAAACTCAAAGCATATTTAGGACCTGAGCCATTTGACGTGACGTTGACCGAAAAAAAAGACTTAGTTGGCCTGGCTACCGGTTTAGCCTGGACAGAAGTTGGGGGCGACGTTTTGTTCATCGAAGTGGCACTCATTCCTGGCAAAGGCGATGTCAAATTAACTGGCAAACTGGGTGAGGTGATGAAAGAATCAGCCCAAACCGCGTTAACTTTTGTCAAAGCTAATGCCGCTGAGTTTGGCATTGATCCAAAAAAAATTCAAAAAACAGACGTCCACATTCACGTGCCTGAGGGAGCTGTGCCCAAAGACGGACCGTCAGCCGGCGTCACCATTACCACCGCCATAGTATCGGCTTTCACCAAGCGAGCAGTGCGGCGTGAAATTGCCATGACCGGCGAAGTAACTTTGCGCGGCCGGGTTCTCCGGATTGGTGGCCTTAAAGAAAAAAGTATTGCCGCTACCCGAGCAGGCAGCAAAATCATCCTCATTCCCAAAGACAACGAGCGTGACTTAGAAAAGATTCCTGACTCAGTCAAAGCCCAAATTAGCTTTATCCCCATCGAAGATGTTAGAGAAGTCATTGCTCAAGCCTTGATCTAACCCCATCTCTCAACGCAACTGACGTGATACACTATCCCCATGCGAAAAATAATTTTTAGTCTGGGAATTGGTCTGGCAGCTTTACTTTTTAGCGGCTGTCAGTTACTCGATTACAAAGCAAAATCCGGTTTACAGGTAATCACTGATGACGTCCCCAGCTCAGTATTTCTGGATGGCCAGTATCTTAACACCACACCCTTAATTGAAAAAGAAGTTCAACCCGGTCAATACACTTTGCGGATCGAGCCAAACAATCAATCACTGTTACCCTACGAGACCAACATTACGCTACACAAAGGCTTGCTGACAGTGGTAACCTGGAAACCGGGCACCAAAGAGGAATTAAGTGGGGGAGTGATGTATGAAATGGAACCCTTGAAAAATCGGTTGCAAACAGCGGTGTCGGTGGTCTCAACCCCAGCAGGGGCGATTGTTTCATTAGAGGGCAAAGACAAGGATTTTACCCCAGCTTTGTACAGTGACGTTCAACCCGGTAATCGGGCGTTCGAAATTACGTTGCCCAGTTACGAAACCCAAAGTCACACCATTAATGTGCAAAAAGGCTATCGAATGTTAATTCAAGTAAAGCTAGCTAAACTACAACCAATTGAGCGAACGCCGACACCAGTTGCCTCAGCCTCGGCAAAAACTAATGACATGGAAGCGAGCGGTAGCGCCCTGGTGGCCACACCATCGGCTAAACCAACTACCAAACTTAGTCAATGATAGGGGGACTGTTTTTAATCTTAGCGATCTTGGCCAGTTTTAGCACTTTGAGTCGAGTTTTTCCCAAATTTAGTCTCTCTGATAAAATTGCCGGGGCATTAGTCATCAGTGTCATTGCCAGCACTAGTTTGGTTTTTGGCTTGGTTGCCTTGATTGGCTATGATTGGGGAATCGCTCTCAGCCTCATGATTTTGGCTATGTTGTCGGTTTTCTTTTTGCCAAAATTTAAATTTTCTTGGCAAATTTCCAAACATTCTCTAGGGCGAATGATTTTTGTTGGTAGTTGGAGTCTCTTATTTCTCTGGCTTTTTCAGCACCATTTTTTTCCAATCACAGCCAACGGTTGGCAAACTGGGGTCAATAGTTATGGCGACCTAGCACTTCATAGTACCTTTATTCACTACTTTGCCGGACAATCCAAGCTCAGTTTGGTTTCGCCAATTTACTCTCAACTCCAAATTCAATATCCATTTCTAATCGATTTTCATTCAGCGATTTTGCTGAAACTGGGTTGGTCAATACAGTGGACATTGGTTGTCAGCTCGCTGTTAATTATGATTGGTTGCTTGCTATCTTTTTTTAACTTTGCTTGGAGCATCAATAAAAAAGTGTTAACACCGTATCTTGCTTCGCTGCTATTTTTTTTGAATGGTGGTTTAGGTTGGATTTACTTTTTTTCTGATCTTAAGCAGTCAGGCGAAAATATTTTTAGCTTTCTCACTCATCTTCCGGCCGATTATGCCCATCTAATTAATCGCCAACTGGTTTGGGCAAACGTCATTACCACCCACGTTTTACCTCAGCGTGGTTTTTTGCTTGGATTGGCAGTGCTGGTTGTGGTGCTTCGTTACTGGCAAGCACTTTGGCAACAGAACAAAATCGCTAAAGATCAATTAGTCATCCTCAGTAGTTTAATTGGCTTGTTGCCGTTTTTTCACATTCATACGTTTTTGATCCTCGCTCCGTTACACAGCTGGCTGAGTTTGTGGGCGATACAAGCGCGCAAAATTAATCAAAAAACCGTCGTAACCAGTCTGGTAATAATGCTCGGGTTGGGAGGACTATTAGTCTGGTTCCTAATCCCACAACCAACTGGTCAAAATTTTTTTCACTGGCAACCCGGTTGGATGGCAACTGGCAACTGGTTGTTCTTTTGGTTAAAAAACATGAATTTTGAAATCTTTGGACTCTTGCTGACCCCATTTCTGTTTTGGCAGTTCTTCCCACAAAAAAAGTTTGAACAATTATTGATTTTGCCATTTATTAGCATTTTTCTTTTGTGTAATCTGTTTATTTTTCAGCCCCATGACTGGGATAACATGAAGTTTATTTTGCTTGGTTGGGCAGGACTTTCTATGTTGACTGGTGCGATCATTAGCCGCTGGGTGACAAACAGGCTGCGTGCAGTTATGGTTGGAATTGTAGCTACTATTGCCGTTTTAGCTGGTGGGTTGAGTGTCTTGTATTCTGGCCAAATTACTTGGCAGATGGCTTCGAACGATGACTTAAAAATGGCAGCAATCATTGTAAAGAAGACAAAAAGCGACGACCGATTTCTAACCAGTGATATTCATAACCATCCAGTGCCAATGATTGCGGGCAGAGGAGTGGTGTTGGGTTACAAAGGCTGGCTCTGGACACACGGTATTGATTACAAAGGGACGGAAGCAGAAGTCAAAGCTATCTATGCTGGCACACCGACCGCTGTTCAGCTGCTGAAAAAATATGGCGTTACTTATATTTTTGTTGGCCCGACAGAGCGAGAACAGTTTACTGTAAACGAAGACTTTTTGAACGAACACTTCAAAATTTTGTTGCGGAACAAATTGACCACAATCTATACAGTTAACTGATTGTTGGAAAATTATTTTTTTGGATGAGCGGCAGCCACCACTTTAGCAAACTCAACTGGATCTAAGCTGGCAGTGCCAACCAAAACGCCATCACTGACTAATAAATATTCGTGGACATTCTGCTCATCAACGCTACCACCGTAGATCACCGGCACATCACCAAAAGCTAACTTGATTTTTTGTGAGACCAACTGAACTTGATCAACTGGGGCGTTGTGACCACTGCCGATTGCCTCGACCGGCTCGTAGGCCACCACCAAGTTGGGGAGATCAGTGGATTCGAGCGCCGCTGCTTGAGCTTCAATGTATTCGTCATCTAAACAGAGAATTGGTTTCAGACCATTCAACATTGCTTGTTGCAGTTTGTTAGCTACATCTTGGTGAGTTTCGTGAAAATATCTTCGACGCTCTGAGTGGCCAACAATCACATACTCAACTTTTTGATCAACTAGCTGTTGGGCATTGACCGCCCCAGTGTAGCTGCCCATTGGAAACAAACTCACATCTTGGGCACCAAGTTTGAGCGGTGATTTAAGTTGCGCGGAAACGGCTAAGAGCAGGGAAAACGAGGGAGCAATGACTACCTCGGCCTCGGCTGGAATCTTTGAGTTGTCAAAGGCTTTTAACCATTCTTCTGCGGTAGCGACAGTTTTGTTAGATTTCCAGTTAGCGATAAAGAGTTTAGTCATAACCGATTAAATTAGTATTACTGAGGGTACTTTAAATGCATCCGGAAATTTTGGCCTCATTACCTTTCCAACAACGGCAGGTATACTGTAGCCAGTATATCATTCATCGAAAATAGTTACTTCAGAAAATATTGATAAAAAGAGTAGCTAAAACATAACTAAGCGGCACTTTTTAGCTCAGGTCTGACAGCTTTTACCAGGGTTATAGCAGCTGACACAAGGCGCGCATTTTCAATTTTTTTATATAATTCACGTCTAGCTTCGGGAGATAAATTGGCATACGAACTTGGTAATTGAGATACATCGATTATTTTTCCGAGCAAGACCATCTCAGCTAAATTGCTTTCAGGAGAAGAAACTTCCATCGGAGCTGGCACTTGACCAAAAATGTCCGGACTCTTCATCTCTACCTTTCTTACTAACCACTGATAATTTGGATTATAGCACTGCTAGCTTTTTACTTTTTTTTCTGTCCTTTCAGTGTTACCATTGGGAAGCATGTCTGACCTGCTCTCCAGCTTAAACCCCGATCAACAAAAAGCCGTCCTCCACGCTGAGGGACCGGCGCTGGTCTTGGCCGGTGCCGGCTCTGGCAAAACCACGGTTTTAACTCACCGCGCTGCTTGGCTGATTAACGAAAAAAATATACTGGCAGACCAAGTATTACTGGTGACCTTTACCAATAAGGCCGCCGGCGAAATGAAAGAGCGAATCCAAAAACTGACCGGCTCTAGCATTCCCTACGCCGGCACTTTTCACAGCCTATGTGCCAGAATTCTACGCCACGACGGCTATAACCTAGGGCTAGACGCCAACTACGTCATTTATGATTCTGATGACCAAACCCAGTTAATCAAAAACATCTATAAAGAGCATGGCTTTGATCCACAGCAATTCAAGCCAAACGCGGTTAAATCAGAAATTGCCAAAGCCAAAAACGAGTTAACGACGGCTGCTGATTATGAACAGTACGCGGTGGGAGAGTTTCAGGTTTTCACCGCCAAAATCTATAAGCTTTATCAGCGGGCACTAAAAGAAGCTAACGCGGTTGACTTTGATGACTTGCTGCTTAAGGCGCTACAGTTGCTGCAAGAGCAGCAGCGGATTCGCGAGCGTTATCAAGAACAGTTCCAGTATGTCTTAGTCGACGAGTATCAGGATACCAACAAAGCCCAATACCTATTAACCCAACTGCTGACTCAACCCCAAAATAATTTATATGTGGTGGGTGATTTTAGTCAGAGTATTTATGCCTGGCGCGGCGCCGATTATCGCAACATGCTACAACTCAAGCAAGACTTCAAAAATGTGGCGGAATATCGGTTAGAGCAAAACTATCGTTCCACCCAAACCATTCTGGACGCGGCCACCGAAGTTATTTCGCACAACAAATCTCACCCAGTGCTCAAGCTCTGGACCGCCAACACTACCATCCAACCCATTATCTGTTTAGAATGCAACACTGGTGAGTTAGAAGCGGTAAAAGTGGTCAATGAAATTCTGCAACATCGACGGGAGACGCCGTTAGAAGAAATGGCCATTTTATACCGGACAAACGCTCAATCTAGATTATTCGAAGAAGCGCTGATCAGAGCTGGCATACCCTACAAACTGGTTGGCGGCACCAAATTTTATGAGCGCCAAGAAGTCAAAGACGTGCTGGCCTATACCCGCTACTTGGTCAATCCGCTGGACAGCGTCAGTCTGGGGCGGATCACCAAGCTGGGTAAACGCCGATTGGAAAAATTTGAGGCTTGGCGGGCTACCATGAAAAAAGATGAGATTTTGACTGGTCAGCCACATAAGTTATTGGAACAAATTTTAGAGAAAACTGAGTACCTGAGTAAATTTTCTGCTGAAATCGAAGAAGAGCGGCAGCGAACCGAAAACGTTCAGGAGTTGGTGAACATGGCCAGTCAGTTTGCCAATTTGACTCAATTTTTGGAGAACGTCGCCCTGATCCAGGACAACTATTTTTCTGACGTGGAGCAACGGGTTGGGGGAGACACCACTGGGTTTGTGCAACTAATGAGTTTGCACTCAGCCAAAGGCTTGGAGTTTGAAGTGGTATTTATGGTTGGCATGGAAGACGGTTTGTTGCCTCACAGTCATTCTTTGTTTGACTCAGAGGGAATTGAGGAGGAACGCCGGCTCTGTTACGTTGGCATTACCCGTGCCAAAGAGCATTTATATTTTTCCTATACTCATTCGCGTTTCCAGTATGGCTCCAGAACCAGCAGCATTGTTAGTCGATTTTTGCTGGATGTTCCGGAAAAATTGATGAAGTTTGAGGCGTCCTTTCAGCAGCAGACAATCTCAGGCGACCGTGCCCGCCGGATTGTCGTTGACGAAGACATGGCAGAAAGTTTGTTGCGGGGTGAGTTGGACATTGATGTGTTTTTGGAAAGTTAACCAGCCCCTACTGCAGATTATTCGTATATCTGTATAATAGATCCCATGATTGTTCGCGCCCTCAGAGATGAAGAACGTCCTTTTTATAACAAAGTGGTTCAACACCCGATGCAAGCTTGGGAGTGGGGCGAGTTTCGGCGTAAAAATGGTCAAGAGATTGAAAGAATTGGCGTTTTTGAAGGCAGTAAGTTGGTGCAAGCTTTTCAGCTCACTTTTCACAAAATCCCTCAATTCAACAAAACTATTGGTTACTTTCCCAAAGGGCCAATGCCAGACGAAGAGCAGCTGGACGTTCTTCGTCAGCTGGGCAAAAAGCACAACGCCTTGTTCATTAAACTCGAACCAAACATTGCCCAACCGGTCGGCACTCCCAGTGCCCACGATCGGATCACCAGGTTTTTGCTCAGTAACGGTTGTGTGCCCGGCAGGCCGCTGTTTACAAAATATACCTTTCAACTTGACCTGACCAAAAACACTGATACATTATTCGAAAATCTGAGAAGCAAAACCCGTTATAACATCAACTTGGCTGATAAAAAAGGGGTGGAGATTTTTGAGAATACCACTCAAGACGGTATGGAACAGTACATCAAAATTTTGGAAGAAACTACCAAACGTCAGGGTTTTTATGCCCACAGTCCTGAGTATTTCAGACTGCTGTGGGGAACGTTGGGTGACACTGGGCTGCTCCGAATTTTTTCTGGTGTCTACAGTAACACGATTGTGGTCTCCTGGATTATGTTTGTTTTTAATGGCATCTTGTACTATCCGTACGGCGCTTCGCGGGCAGTTCACCGAGATGTCATGGCCAGCAATCTAATGATGTGGGAGATGATTCAGTTTGGCAAAAGTGAGGGTTGTACTAGTTTTGATATGTGGGGCTCGCTCGGGCCAGAGCCGGACAAAAAAGATCCTTGGTATGGCTTTCACCGCTTCAAAGAAGGTTATGGTGGTACGCTCATGGAATTTGTGGGCACCTATGATTTGGTGATCGAGCCTTTGCCGTACAAACTTTTTAGAATTGCCGAGGATTATCGTTGGAAGTGGTTGCGGTTGCGGGCACGAATTGGCTTTTAACTGGGCGCCAACCGCATGCCGACATACGTCACAAATATATTAGCCACTTGAAGATGCTACTGGGAATGGGTACACTCTGAGCAAGCGCTGCCCAAGCTTACATAACTGAAGAAAGGTCTGATGCAAACTAGATTTAAACGCGTCCTACTTAAAGTTGGCGGGGAATCATTATTAGGTGAACGGCCATATGGTATTGACCCTCAAGCTGCCCTGCGGGTAGCCGAGCAAATCAAAAAAATTTACGTTGAAAATGTGGAAATTGCCTTAGTGATGGGCGGCGGCAATATCTTTCGAGGCGTTGCTGGTGAGAAAAATGGCATTGACCGAGCGACCGCCGACTACATGGGCATGTTAGCCACCGTGATGAATGGCTTGGCTTTGCAGGACGCCCTAGAAAAAATTGGCGTGCCCACTAGAGTTCAGTCTGCCCTACAGATGCCGGCCGTCGCCGAAAGTTTTATTCGCCGTCGAGCCATCCGCCACATGCAAAAAGGTCGGGTGGTCATTTTAGTTGCTGGTACTGGCGTACCCTACGTCACCACCGACACCGGAGCGTCGTTGCACGGACTGGAGTTGCGTTGTAATGTTTTAATGAAAGCGACCAAAGTTGATGGGATTTATGACAAGGATCCCCAAAAATTTCCTGACGCCAAGCGATTCAAAATGCTGACCTTTGAAGATGCCATTAAAATGGATGGGATTGAAGTGATGGACACCGCGGCTTTGGCTATGTGCAAAGAAAATAACATGCCAGTGATGGTGTTTGAGTTGTTTAAAGGTGAAAATTTAGTGCGAGCCATCCGGGGTGAAGACGTGGGCACCTACGTCAGTAATGAAGTAAAAACTGAGTTTACAGAATAGCTAACAGGAGAGATTAGAATGAAAAACTTTGGTATTAATGGATTTGGCCGTATCGGTCGAACAGCCTTTAAAGTTTGGTGGAACTTTCACCGCGATGAACTGAACTTGCGGGTCATCAACACCTCTGGTTCGATGGAGATCGAAGACTGGGCTCATCTGATTAAGTACGATAGCAATTATGGGGTTTTTGCCGAACCAATCACCGTCACTAGAACCCAGTCCAGAAAAGATGTCACTGATCAGAGTCCGATTTTGGGTACTTTGGCGATTGGTGATCGCTCTGTTACCATCACGGCTCAGCGCGACCCGGCCAAAATTCCCTGGGGTCAAAATGAGGTTGAGGTAGTCATTGAATCAACCGGCATCTTTACCTCAGAAGAAAAAGCCGCCGCCCACTTTCTAGCTGGCGCCAAAAAAGTAATTATTTCTGCCCCCGCCAAAGGTGGCAACATCAGTACCAGCGTGATTGGAGTTAACAATTTTAATCCCGAAAATGGCGTCTTGTCTAACGCTTCATGCACCACCAACTGCGTGGCACCAATTGTGCAGATCATTCACGAAAAATTGGGGGTCGAAAAAGCGATGATGACCACCATCCACTCATACACTGATGACCAAAATTTGCACGATAATTCGCACAAAGATATGAGACGTGCCCGTGCCGCTGCCATGAACATTGTGCCAACCAGTACTGGCGCCGCCATTACGGTAACCGAGATCATCACCGAGTTAAAAGGTTTGTTTGATGGTTTGGCAATCCGGGTACCAACCCCCGTCGGTTCAATTTCTGACATGGTCTTTGTGACCAAAAACCAAACCAGCATTGATGAAGTCAATGAAATTTTGCGCCAGGCTACTACAGAAGAACGCTGGAAAGGCATTGTGGCTGTAACTGATGAGGCGATTGTGTCGTCAGACATTATTGGCCGATCCGAGTCTTCAATCGTTGATTTAGCCTTGACTAACGTCATTGGCGGCAACCTAGTCAAAGTGGTCAGTTGGTACGATAATGAATTTGGCTACTGCAACCGGTTGGTTGAACAAGTGATGCGGGTCTGATTTTTGCTCCCCAGCTTCCTACACTTCTTGCAAGGTTGTGAGTGTACTCTTCGTCAATGAGTATCAAGGTTCATGCGGTAACTACTTTTGGTCTAGCACCGATTCCGGTTGAGGTTGAGGTGTTGGCCACCTCCGGTTTGCCTCAAATCAAGATTATTGGCGCTGTTTCGGCTTCAACCAGAGAGGCTAAAGATCGGGTTGTTTCGGCCTTAAAAAATTTAAAAGTTCGGCTCAAAGCCCGTAAAACGATGATTAGTCTCAGAGCAACTGAGCTTTCCAAACACGATACTGGTTTTGATCTGGCAATCGCCGTTGGTTTACTGGCACTCCATCAGCAGCTTGCTTTTCCTTTGGCTTCAATCGTCTTTATTGGCGAAGTTTCACTTGAAGGAGAGATTTTGCCTGTGCCCGGATGTTTGGCCAAAGTTTTGGCCGCCAAACAGCTTGGGTTTACCAAAGTGGTTATTCCGTTTAAAAGTTTAGAGCAAGTTAATTTGGTGGATAACGTTACCATTTACGCGCTGAAAAGTTTATCAGAGTTACTGACTGGGCAATTGGGGAGTGTCATTAAACCAACCCAGGGTCTACCAAAATTATATTACCAGGCAATTGATCTTCACTTGCAACTGCTGGTCAATCAACAAGAAGCGCTGCGGGCATTGACCATTGCCATTGCTGGCAATCACCACCTACGGTTGGTCGGACCACCAGGAATAGGTAAGACTGTCCTCCCACAACTGGCCAAAATTTTGATGCCGCCTCTTTCAAAAAAAAGTTTAGTCAAAGTTTTGGCCATTCACAGCCTCTACCACATTGACTTGCCGGTTGAACAGCTTACTCATCCACCATTTCAGATGCCTGCTCATTCAGTCACACCCAACCAATTGCTTGGTAACTTTAACAGACAACAGCTGGGCGAATTGTCTTTAGCCAAACACGGTATATTATTTTTTGACGAGCTCTCTGAACTAAGTAAACCAAGCTTACAAATTATTAAAGATGTCTTGGAGCGCAGCACCGATCATTGTTTAGTCATTGCCGCTTCTAATCCCTGCTTATGTGGCTACTGGAAAACTGGTGTCAGAGCTTGCCGCTGTTCAGCTGCCAGCAGAGCTCAATTTGACGCCAAACTTTCTGGTTCCTTTCTCGATCGGTTCGACCTACACGCTTCAATTGTTCCCACTGATATCGCACCTTCACAACCTACAATTAATCTTTCACAGCTCCAAATTCAGGTCCAAACTGCTCGTCAGAATCAGGAACTGCGCTATACAACTGATACTCTCTTTAATGGCCAGCTGGATCTCAACCAAATTGCTCAACACTGTCGGCTACCAAAAAATACTCAACAGCTACTGCGCCAAGCAATGACCAGTTTGAAACTATCTCTTCGGGCTTATCAAAAAACCATTACCGTGGCTCAAACCATTGCTGATCTAGAATCAAGTCAAGACATTACTGAGGCTCATTTAGCAGAGGCACTCAACTATCGCTTTGAACAAAGCTGGGATCCATAACTCATCAGATCTGGTGGTAAACTATAGCTGTGGAACAAAAAATGATCTGGGTAGTTTTTTCTAGCATCGTTGCCGTCACCGGCATCGCTGTACTTGGTTTGTATCTGCTGACTTTTGATTTTCAAAGTTTGTTGCCTTCTTTTTCATCACCAAAAACAGAATCTGTCATTATCACACCTTTGGCAACGCCAACCAATTCTCCAATTCCTGAACCAGCGCCTGAACCGGAAAAAGTCTTAGGTGAATCAACTGAGGAATCAGAACCAACCCCAACTCCCAGTCCAGCTATTCAAATTGACCACGCAAAAATTTATTCACTAATCAATGCTTACCGAATTGAGCAGAGCCTATCACCGCTGCAAGTCCACAGTTCGCTGGAGCAGAGCGCCGCCAGAAAACTCCAAGACATGATTAAATCAAAATACTGGCAACATCAAGATCAAGATGGTGATAATAATTGGAGCTTTTTTGAGCAGTCCGGCTATCATTATCAGTACGCCGGAGAAAATCTTTCATTTGGTAATAACTCAGCTTGGGATATTTTTGACGCTTGGGTTAAAAGTCCCAAACACAACGCTCAACTACTCAGCAAAGAATATGAAGACATGGGCTTGGTCATTGATTGCCAAACCTATCAAGAGGCCGGCACACCAGATTGTATTGCCGTGTTACATTTAGGAAAAGAGTTAATTTAAACTATTCTGCTGTCTCTTTTTTAAACTTGCCATACCAGTCGTCTAACATTTTCTTAACCATATGTTGGCCACCCAACCCAAGCGCCAAACCCATGCCTAGTGCCAAAAACGAGACAAAACCAACAAACAACACTAAAATGAATTCTTTGGCAATGCCTAGCTCAGAAATAGCAATCATACTGGAGAGCACCACCACTAAGTAGCTGGCAAACTTGCCTAACAAGCGGCCGCTTTTGCCGTCAATGGTTCTGATCGAGCCTTTGACTAAACTCTCAACTAAACCGGCCAGCAGCAAACCAATGAACAAAATGATTACCGCCGAGATAACTTTGGGCAGATATGACAGCAATCGCGCCAACAGTACCGACAACGAAACCAAACCCAAAACGCTGACAGTGGTATAGATCACGACCAGCATCAATAGCCAGTAGGCAATTGAGCCAATCACTTCTTCTATCTTGGTCGTTAGCTCCGCATTCTTCAAAAATAAATCAACTGGTGTGTCCTTGAGGGCAGAGGAAAGACGAACTGATTCAAAAATTTTGATCAAAATCTTCTTTAGCACTCTGGCCAGCGCGGCTCCAATAATTAAAATCAAGAGGGCAGCAAAAATCCTGGGCAAGTAAACGCCAAAACTGGAGAATGATTGATTAACGATATATAGGAAAGAATCGTACCACATAGTCTTGTCCTCTCTGAACGAATGCTACCCAAAGTATACAGTATTGAAAGAAATTGCGCAGGGATGGATTCCATGCAAGGACGGAGCGAAATTTTTTGCAGTCTGACTCATAAGCCGGATTCTGTTTGAGTCACGATGATCTATCTAGTGCCCACGTCATTATCACCGTTAGCGAGTGTGTGCAATATGGTGAAGTTCGTTGGTTGCAGCGAGGAGGATTGCCCTCTGAGCGTTTGACGGCTCAGAGCCTCGGCATCATTTCTGGTGCGTCATCGGCGTTTCACCCCTGTCTGGAGATCTCCTTCAGACAAGATTCGTCTCTGTTGCTCTAACTGTCCCTGTTCCTTGCGGTTCAGGTCTCCTGCTTTCACAGGATCCTCTACACTTCTGCTGTCCGGACTTTCCTCCCCTCAACCTTGAGGTCAAGAGGCCATCGTTCGGTCAGACTGCAAGTTATATTATACAGGATGAGTCGAATTTCCAGCGAAGCTCTGGCTTTTGGTACAATACCACCATGACTGACCAACAGAGAATGATTACTTTCAAAGAATCCATTCAACTGGGCAAATACGAACCTGAATACTTAAATCAATACAAAGAATGGCAAGAATTAGATCGCCATCTTCAGTTTCAATACATTTCTCAAGCTATTATCAACAAGCGGCAACAGTTGCGGCTCCAGTGGGCAAGATTAGCTAATCAGCCCAACTTTAGTAAGAAACCACATTTAGCGGAGGCGCAGAAAAAGGTTGAGCAAGCTCTCAGAGATTTAGATGAAAACGAAGAAAAATTGATGGTAGAGTATGCGGGGAGCTAGAGTACCGCACTTGTATCACAAAAAGATATGCAGCTCATTATTGCTCATAGAGGCGATACACAATCTTTCCAGGAAAATACTTTAAATGCTTTCATCTCCGCATTTGATAAAGGTGCGAATGGAGTTGAGATGGATATTCAACTCTGGAAAAATGAAATTATTTTGGTTCACGACTATTTGTTCGATCACTCAGCAACGTATCCAACATTACTTGAAATTCTTAGTGCTATCCACAATAGAGGACGATTGGAAATTGAGATTAAAGAAATGGAACCCACAATTCTAAAGCCGTTAGAAGAGATATTGCTTTTATATCCAAAGTCGGACATTGAATTAACAACCAGCGAAATACCATTATTACCATTCATTAAAAAAAATATCTCTGATAGACCAGCAGGAATGAATATTTCCACCAATTTCTTCGAAGACTGGATGACAAACGATTTAGTCACCAAAAAAATTCTGGGGTGGGCCAGCATGTTACAAGTTGATGTAATCCATCTACCATTCCTAAACGCACAAAGATGTGGAAGTGAGAATCTGGTGCAGCTATTACATACGGCTGGATTTAGAGTTCATATACATATTCCTACGGATGGAAATCAAAAGAACAATTTTTTAGAAATCAGCACATGGAATATTGATCAATGTTCTATCGATGATTTATCGCTTATCAAAGCTATCTAGGGTCGGGTAATCTTCTCAGCCGGAGGATGATAGAAAAACGTCACATAGACAGTTCTAACCACAATATAGAGCGGCACCGCCAACAAGGCACCGATCACACCGCCCAGCTTCAACCCAATCAGAATTGAAACAATTGACACCAGCGGGCTGACGTGGGCGTTGTCGTTCATCACCTTTGGCACAATAATGTTATTTTCTAGCTGCTGAATGACAATATTCAAAATCAAAACCCCACCAGCAACTAATGGGCCTTGAGTAATAAAAGCAATCACAATGGCCGGAATTGCGGCAATCGTTGGACCAATGTTGGGTAAGATCTCCAACAAGCCAGCCAAAATTGCTAAAGGCAGAGCGTAGGGAATACCAAGCGCCGTCAATCCCAAATAGGTCATTGAACCAATTACCAGCATCAAAATTAATTCGCCGCGCACCCAGCCACCCAGTTGAGCTTCTAAATCATTGATAAAATCTTTGGCTTTTTCCAGATGTTCCTCTCGGTTGGTAAACCAGCGCACCTTTTTGTAGAGTGTTTCTCTACCTTGAAGCAAGAAAAAGGACATCACAAACAGAGTAAAGGTAGTGAAAATGCCGCTAAAGGTTGAGCTGATAATTGACAGAAAAGTGCCAACAGATGAGCCAACTTGAGAAGCCAGCGTGCTGACTCCATCAAGGGTAAACTCAAAGCTCTGGAACTCCTGCTGTAAACCAGGCAAGTTGATGAACTTGATCAAACCAGTTAACTCAGCAATCAATGGTGGAATCAGCAAACTAAAAAAGGTGACCAAAATACCGATAAAAAGAAAGTACGCCACCACAATGCTGGCCAAACGAGGCAGCTTAAGATACTTTTGGAATTTTTTGGCCACTGGACTCAACGCCACCATCAAAATAAAGGCTAAAAAAATCAGGGTCAGAATATCTCTGATCATGAATAAACCATAAATCAGCAACAACATACTGATGGTATAGAGAATGGTGGTGGAAGCTACGGCAACAGTGGTGTGTTTGTGGTCAAATAAATTGAGCATAGCTGCAGTATACCCATTTTTTTTGGATTCGTCATCAACAAGACGCCAGACTGTCTTGACCGAATTTAAGAGCTTGAGTTTGCCAGTTTGGTGCTGATCTGTCAAACCAGGTGACGTCGGCGTGCTTTTTCCACCAGGTGAGCTGACGTTTAACGTACTGCTTTTCTGATAAAATCCATTGAGTGAGTGATTCATCAAGTGAAATTTGTTGAGTAAGGTACTGCTGAAGCGGCTGAAAACCGGTGGCAGTAATCAATTGCTGACTGAGATCGGATTGATGCTGTGCTGTCAAGGTTTTGACTTCCTCAATTGCCCTGGCTTTGATTCTGGCTGCAACTCGCTGTTCAATTTTTTTGAAGATTGTCTCCAAGTCTGTTGTGATTCCCAAATAGGAATGCTTGATTTTAGATAACGTAAGTAGATCTGCTGAGAGTGAAAATTTAAGCTTACTTTGGGCAATTTCTAAGGCTCTGATTATTCTTCTTGGATTGTGTTGATCAGAGTGATTCATCTGCTGCCAATGATCAGGTATTTGCCTCAATGCCATTGCCTGAAGCTCTTCTAACAACAGTGTAGCTGTTTTTTCTCTGAGCACTTTATTTGGTGGCACCATTAGCTGTGGATCAACAGAAAAAAGATGATCGTGATACAAACCCGTCCCTCCAACAATAATCACTGCCTCATTCTTTACCTGGGCTGACAAAATTATTTTCCGCGCAAACTCAACAAACTGGGAAACCGACCATTCAGCGGTTGGTTCAAGGCAGCCAACACCAAATAATCTAATTTGATTTTTTTGGAAATAGGGCAACCAAGAAAATTTATCAGCGGGCTTTTTCACAAAATCTGCCGGAATATCGGCGCCGGACAAAACCTCAATTCCTTCAAAAACTTGCCTTGAATCAGCCGAAATCAAGTTAACCACCTCAAACTGCTGATCTAAAATTATTTTTTGGGCTAACTGCAATGCCAGCTCAGTCTTACCGGTAGCCGTTGTTCCCACAATCGATAGCACAGAAAAATTATTTTTCATTAGATTTGTTACGAAATAAGCAAGACTGTCAATTTTGCATATGTTTGAGCATTTTTGAAGGCACAGATTTACGATAGTAGCTAAATCTACTTGAGTAAAGATGTAACACACAAAAATGCCAAATAGATGTGAAAGTGCGGTGATTCATATTTCGTAACAAATCAATTTTTAAATCACAATTGGTCGGTTCGATAGATTATCTTTATTAATAATTTGATCCAGCACTTCCCAACGGCGCTTTTTTTCTTGGTGAGGAATATCATCGGGATAAATCCGCCAACTGGCGGTACCAGGACGAGGTGAGTAGATAGCCACAAAACCAACTTTCCAATCCATTTTTTTTGCCAAATCAACCGTTTCTTCAAACTCAGCTTCAGTTTCACCGGCAAACCCAACAATAATATCAGTGCCAATCACAATTTCTGGATCTGCTGCCCGCAACTTTTCTACTACTTCGATATAACGTTCTTTGGTGTACCCTCGGTTCATTCGGTACAAAACTCCGTTGCTACCAGACTGAACCGGCAAGTGAACATAGCGATCAATTTTTTTGTTAGTGGCCACTTCCGCGATCAGCTCGTCGTGAAAATCCCACGGATTGCTGGTCATAAACCTGATTTTTTTGATTTCTGGAAAAGCGGAAATATCGCGCAACAACTGAACGAATGGTGGCGTGTCAGTTGGGGTTAAATACTGAGACTGGTTATCTGGCAAATCCTCACGTTTGTAGTTCTTATTTTCCATCATTAACTTTCGAAAGCCAATGCCGACCTTTTCTAACCCCCACGAGTTAACGTTCATGCCCAAGAGCGTGACTTCCTCAAAACCTTGATCAACCAAAGACTGCACTTCAGTCAAAATTGATTCTTTGCTGCGAGACTGCTCGCGGCCGCGGGAGTAGGGGACAATGCAGTAGGTACAAAAAGAATTGCAGCCAGTGGAGATCGGCACCCAGGCGTGTTTTTTATCTTTCCGCACCGCTGCCGAGTTAAAGCCGACTTCATTAATTGGCAAAATTTCATCTACCACCGGCAACATTTCATACAACTTTTGTTCACCATGATGCGTCATGCAGCCGGTCAAAATTATCTTTGGCCGCTGTTGACCTAACTCGCTAAAATAAACCACCACGTTATGCAAAAACCCTCTGGCTCTGTCTTCGGCCCGTTGCCTGATCGCACAAGTGTTGACCACCAACTCGTCACAGTTGCGCCAATTGTCTGCTTCAGTGTAGCCACGAGCTTGATAATCACCGGCAATTCGCTCACTATCGGATTTATTGGACTGGCAGCCAAAAGTATGGATGTAATAGCTTGGCATAGGGTAGGGGTATTATAGCGGACAATTCTTGTTGAATGATTCGTAAGTCCCAGCAATCCTCTCGTGGAGCTTGCTATAATCAGGTATGACCCAACAATCTCGAGGCACACTAGCCTTGATACTTCTCACGTTTCTTTACGGCGCCTATGGCGTCTATAACAGATTTATTGGAGAAGCTTTTCAAACTTTTTCGGCTCAGTGGGTGAGAAGTGCGCTAGTGATTGGTCTTGTTCTAATAATTACTGTTGCATTGAAACTAAAATATGCAAGAGTTAGAAACGCAGACTTTTGGTGGATTGCCCAGTGGTTATTTTTTGGCTCATGGATCATGATCTTTCTGTTTTTGGCTTTTAACCATCTCCAGCTAGCAACAACGTACTTTTTATTTTACGCGACGATGATTTTAAGTGGGGTAGTGTGCGGAAAGTTTTTCTTCCAAGAAAAAATGAATCTCACTAAAAATATTTCTGTCGTATTATCTTTAATTGGTGTAGCTAGTATTTATTCTTTTTCAATTTCGAGGGCAGATCTAATGTATGCAGTACTCGCTCTGCTTGCTGGAGTACTGCTTGGTTTTTGGAACACAATTTCAAAAAAGTTTTCGAGTCATTATCCAGAGCTGCAAATGGTACTCTGGGATGCAATAGCTGGAGCACTAGTGGGAGTTATTGGTTTTTTGATTGTAAAAGAATCACTGCCAACTCTACAATTATCAACAAGTTGGATTTGGTTAGTGGTCTACTCAGTCTCTCAAGTTGCAACCGTTGGACTAGTGATTTATGGTTTCAAGCATCTTGAAGCCCAGGTAGCAAGTCTAATCATGCCAATTGAAATTATTTTTGCAAGCCTTTTTGGCTATCTAATCTTTGGCGAAACTTTGACCGTCAGTACTATTTTTGGAGGATGTTGCATCGCATTGGCAGCATTTTTGCCGTATATGAGGCCACTGCTTGGAAAAGTTAGATTACAAAGATTAAAAGTGTAACTTTATTGAATGGTTGCTTTTTAAATAACTGCTGCTTTTTTTGCCGCTTCCCTTCGCCAATAAACAAACCAGGAAATAGCTTCTAGCAAAACAAACACGCCAATTACCACTGCCCACTTTGATGTTTGCAGTGCCACGTGACCAAAAATTCCAAACATTGCCAGGTAGGTTAGGCGATGCAACCGTTTCCACCATTTGCCCAATTTCTTTTGCGAGTAATCATTTGAGGTTAACCACATAGGAAAAAGTAGTGCCATCGTAATCAATGAGGCAACTTGGTGAGTAGCAAAGGGGGGAAACCCAGGCGGATTAAACTCGAATAGAGCATAGTAGGGTAAGAAAGTTGTAAAAGTCATGTGCACGAATGCCAGCAGAAACATCAAGATGCCAATATGGCGGCGATAAATCATGATGCTGCTGCCAATTGGTCTGGTCAAACTTGGCAGCCACTGCAAACGGGAAATTATGCCCGGGATTAACGTAAGACAGTACAGTATCAGTGAAATTTCACCAAGTTTTTTCCCATACTTGAAGATAATTCCCACGACGGAAGGATAGTCAGTCAGGGCTGTGAAGTAAATTAAAAACCAACCAATAATCACCGCTAACTCAAAAGTAATAAACAAAGTGGTAATCATTTGACGATTTTTTGCCAAAAACTGCTGGGTTTTAAGTAACAATTGCATTGAGTTAGTATAGGTTAAAACAGAAAAAGTTTCATGAATGAAGATTTTGAGGCGCGGGCGGGATTTGAACCCGCGAATCGAAGGTTTTGCAGACCTCGCCATTAGACCACTCTGGTACCGCGCCATTTTTTGGACTATTAGTTCAAAGAATAAAAAATAGACCAGATCTGATTATACCGCACTTTTTCGACAAAAAATTCCAGTTGAATGGGAATTTTGATGATCCAGTGGTGCCTGTTATAATATCCCGTCTATGCCAACAAAAACTCAAACCCCAACTAAACCAAAGTCATTTATTGGTGCTAACACGGTGCTAACAATCTCGATTCCTTGGAAGGAAGCGGAAGCCGCCTATGAGCAAGCCAAAAAGAAAATTGCAAAAACGCTGAAAGCTGATGGTTTTAGAAAAGGTAAAGTCCCGGCTGAGCTTGCAGAGCAATTGGCTGGTCAAGATAAAATTGTCGAAATCGCCCTCCAAGCTTTACTACCCAATAAATATCAGGAAGCGATCACCAAAGCCAAAAAAAAACCGCTAACCTATCCAGAAATAAAGCCGATCAAAATCGAAATGGGCAAGGATTGGGAACTAGAAGTTCAAATTGCCGAGAAACCAGAAATTAAATTAGCCAACTATAAAAAAACCGTTCGGGACGCAATCAAAGAGGCCAATAAAAAAATTGCCGAAACTCTCAAAGAAAACGCTAAAAAAGCGGCAGAAAACAAAGATACAAAAGCAGCTAAGCCAGAGAAGAATCAGGAATTCACTGATGATCAAAAAGATGATTACCGGCTGCAGCACATTTATCAGGCGTTAGTGCAGACCACAAAGTCAGTTATTCCCGAGCTGCTTGTCAAAGAAGAGGTGAAAGCCGATCTGAATCAGCTTACGCATCAATTAGAACAGGTTAAGCTGACATTTGACAATTATTTAAAACGTCGCAGCTTCACTTTTGAGCAACTTTCGCAAGAAATGACTGTCAACGCTTTAGGAAAACTCCAAATTGCTTTTGTGATGGACGCCGTTGCCACTGAAGCACAGTTATCAATTACTGAAACTGAAATTGAGGCCTATATCAATGAAAAAATTGATACAAAGCTAAAAGCTCAAATTAGTTTAAATCCAGAATATAAAAGAATGATTGCTCAAACTTTACAACGCCAAAAAATTGTCAAGCACCTACTTGCGCTCTAGATCATTTCCGACTTACAATGCGCCAGTAGCAGTTTGTGCCGGTTGACATGTTCAACACTTTTGCTCAGTTTTTTATCTTACCTCGAGTTTCTGGCTTGACTTTTCCATCTAGAAATCCTATAATGATTCACCAAAATCCTGAGCAATTAATTGCCAGATCACGTCGCAATGACACAGTTACTACAGCAAAAACCTGCCACTAAACCACAACAGACCGGATCCGCCAATCCTTTCGCTCGTGCTTTGTCTGAAATGGAAAAAACTGCTGATGCTAGTGGGAAACCCTCAAGTACCGATGCGTTTCGAGAGGCTTTGATGAGAGCTCAAGGCGGAGATCGCTCTGCGATGGCTCAAACTGGCTTTGGCGACATGCAATCTGAGGACTACTTTGCCCAACAGCAAGCTGAACTGCAAAAGCAGCAAGAGCAATTGGCTCTCAGAAAAAAACTTCATGATCGAGTTAACCCTGTGGATAACCAAGCCTTGTTTGACGCCAGAGACAAACAGGTCAAAGACCAAATTGACAAATTGAGAAATGAATTAAAAATGCTTTCTCGGGATGTAAAATCCCTTAACAAAGAAGTCGAGCTGACGCTGATGACCAAAGTCACCGACCCCGGAGAGCATGGGGCATACTTTGTGACTTTCTTCGAGCAACTCCGAACGCTGATCATGTTGCTCAGAAAAAACGTCAAAGAAGCCGGTACTTGGCTAAAGGCGGCCAGAGGCAAACAACAAAGAGGCAAACAACAAAAAGGCTTGCTGTTTGGCAAAGGCAGCAAGGCTACCAGTACGGTTCAAGATATCACCACCAACAGTGAACGTAACATTTCCTATGGTGGTGCATAAAATTCAAGAAAAGAGAAGGGTGAACTCGAGAGGACTCGAACCTCTGACCTCTTCGATGTCAACGAAGCGCTCTAACCAACTGAGCTACGAGTTCAAAACGATCTGAATTATAGCGTATCAAGAAAGAGAAAGCTACCAGATCTCAATTGCATTTTCTAAAGACTCGATATACAATACATGATCTGAAGCAAAAAGCTGAAAGTGACTAGTGATTAGAAAGAGATTCGTAAAAAGATCGCAGCCGAGCCAAATTTGGGTCACGGCTAATCATCATATCCGAGTACCAGAACTGAGAGTGCTCTCTGAGCAAGGTGAGATGATTGGGGTGATGTCCACCCGCGAAGCGATGGAGAAGTCTCGCGAGGCTGAAAAGGATCTGATCTTGATTAATGACAAGGCGCAACCGCCAGTCGCCAAGATCATCAGTCTGAGCAAGTACAAGTATCAGGAGCAGCAAAAAGCGGCTGAGAGTCGAAAAAAAGCTAAAGCTCAGGACACCAAAGAAGTCAGATTCACTCCTTTTATGGGTGAGGGCGACTATCAATCACGACTAAATAAAGTGGTTGACTTCTTAAAAGGTGGTGATAAAGTCAGACTTTCGCTGCAGTTCAAAGGCAGACTGATCACTAAGAAAGAATTTGGTTACGAAATGTTTAAAAAAGTAATTGTGGCAACTGAAGAGCTGGCAACAGTTGAAATTCAACCAAAATTACTCGGTAACAAACTGATGGCTCAACTGCAGCCCTCAGCCAAGAAAAAAGTATGAGTAAAATTAAACAACGCACCAGATCAGGCGTCGCCAAGCGATTCAAAATTACCGCTACTGGCAAAGTTTTGCGACGGGCTCAAAATATGCGGCACCGCCGAAGAATTAAAAGTAAAAAAGCCATTCGTGCCTATCGCAGACCAATTGAGGTCAAAGGCAAATGGGCTAGAAAAATTAAAAGAATGCTAGGAATCGCCTAATATGCCAAGAACAAAAGCTGGAACCACCAGAAAAGCTCGCCACAATAAAGTTTTGGATCAAACCAAGGGGTTCAGAGGCACCAACAACAGATTATACAAACGCGCCAAAGAGGCGTTGCTGCACGCAGGTATGTACGCCTACATTGGCCGCAAGTTGCGCAAACGTGACATGCGTCGATTATGGATTGTCCGAATCAACGCTGCTCTAAAGCAAGTTGATGAAAACTTACAATACTCCAGATTCATCAAGTCAATGAAAGATTCTAAAGTAGCGATTGATCGAAAAATGTTAGCCGAATTAGCTGTTTCAGACTTTACCACTTTTACAAAAGTAGTCCAAGCAGTGCGGCAGGCATAATTATCAGAAAAATGAAACAGAAGCCCCGCACAAACGGGGCTTTTTAGTTGTTGTACGTGAGGTTCTCTTTAAGAGAGGAGAAAATCGGGTATACTAGATGGTACGTATGACTCTAGATGAACTCAAAGACCAGATCAAGACAATTCAACTGCAGTTTGAGACAGAGACTTCTGCTGAGGGTTTACGAACTAAATATTTGGGCAAAAAGGGTCTCTTTAATCTGCTGGCCAAATCTATTGGAAAAGTGGACTTAGACTCACGAGTCAAAGCTGGCCAACAACTCAATTTTTTGAAGGCTTACTTAAACAACAAAATCACCCAAAAAGAGCGGCAAGTTCAGGCTAATCTGCCTTGGCTGGATTTTACTTTGCCAGGACTCAAACCAAAAGTTGGCCACGTCCACCCAATTTCACAGGCCATGGCCGAGATTACTGGTATTTTTGAACGGATTGGTTTTACCCGTGTCCGTTACCCAGAAGTTGATTGGGACTGGTATGTTTTTGAAAGCCTGAACATGCCGCCCAACCACCCAGCCCGGGATGAGTGGGAAACTTTTTTTGTTGACACGCCAGTTGACCAAAAAAAAGGCAAGTTAGTGCTAACGACCCACACTTCTAACGGGCAGGTGAGAGAAATGGAGCGATTAGGTTCGCAGCCACCAATTAGAATGATCAACATTGCCCGCTGTTATCGCCGACAACAAGATGCCACCCACACCCAGATGTTCCACCAGTTTGAAGGTTTGGTAGTTGACAAAGGCATTAACATTCAACATTTGAAAGGGACATTAGATTATTTTGCCCAAGAATTTTATGGCCCCGGCACCAAAAGCCGAATTAGACCCTTTCATTTTCAGTTTACCGAGCCCTCATTTGAAGTCGACTTTAGCTGTCACATTTGTGGCGGCACCGGACAGGTTGACGGCAACAAGTGCAAGTTCTGCAAATCGGGTTGGCACGAAGTCGGCGGGGCAGGGATGGTTCACCCCAACGTCTTGAAAGCTGGCGGCATTGACCCCGAGGTCTACACCGGTTTTGCTTTTGGTTGGGGAGTGGAGAGAACTTATACGCTTAAAGAAGGTTTGAACATTGATGATATTAGATTGTTATACAGTGGTGATTTAAGATTTTTGGAGCAGTTCTGATGGCACTCAAGCTAGATACATTACTAACTGATATATTGACTTCTTTGGCACAAGCAATTTTTGGTGTTTTTCTTTTATATAGCTTTTTAATTAATTCATGCTTTGATTCAAAGTGCACATTTTATCGAAACACTACCACAATAATTACTATTAATGTTGTTGCTTTTCTTGTGTTTCTAGCATTAATTGTTACTGTGCGCAGTTACATACGTAAAAGAACCGCTAAATAATAATTTTTATGAACATCCTTATCCCTCACTCCTGGCTTTTAGAACACTTAGACACTGACGCTTCGCCAAAAGAAATTCAGCGTTTGTTGTCGCTTTCTGGTCCTTCAATTGAACGGATTTACCAAAAAGATGGTGAAGCCGTTTATGACATCGAAGTCACCACCAATCGGGTTGACTCTATGTCAGTCCGGGGTATTGCTCGCGAGGCAGCGGTGATCCTCAAACAAGCCGGTCGCAAAACAGAACTTCAGCCGTTGTCAAACCCTCAATTTGAGAGCAACAATCAGCTGCCAATTCCCAAAATTGAGAATAACCCTGTTTTTTGCAAACGAATTATTTGTATTGTGTTATCAAACATTCAACATAATCCAACCCCAGCATTAATGGCCAAACGCTTAACCCAAATTGACCAAAATATTCATGATGCCGCGATTGATATCACCAACTATGTTTCTCATGAACTTGGCCATCCCTGTCACGCCTTTGACTACGACAAAATCATGAAGCTAGGCGGAGTAATAAAAGTCAAAGAAGCCGCCGCCGGCAAAAAGTTTATCACTCTGGATAAAGAAGAGTACCAAACAGTTGGCGGCGAAATTGTCTTTGAAAACGATCAAGGAGAAATTATTGACTTCCCAGCCATCAAAGGCACTGCCAACACCGCGGTTGATAACTCCACCAACAATATTTTATTTTGGATCGAGTCACTTTCGGCAGAGAAAGTGCGATTTGGTTCAATGTCCCATGCCATCAGAACGGTCGCGGCGCAACTGAATGAAAAAAATGTTGATCCCTATTTAGCCGAACCAGTCTTGCGAAGAGCAGTAGAGTTATATCAACAATTTTGCAATGCAAAAGTAGCAAGCGAGATTTACGATGACTTCCCCACACCACCACAAATGCAACCAGTTGCGGTTACAAAACAAAAAGTGTCAACTTACCTGGGAATTGAGTTAGAAAATCAAATTATCACTAATATTCTAAAAAGTTTGGGTTGTACAGTTGATTGGAAGAATGACTCAACGTTTCAGGTCACGCCACCAACTTTTAGACCTGATCTGACTATTCCAGCCGATATCATTGAGGAGCTTGCTAGAATTTATGGTTATCACCACCTGCCAAGTGCTTTAATGGCAACCGCCATTCCGCTAACAAAGCCAGAAAATTCTTTCTTCAACACGGAGGCGCGAATCAAGCAGTTTTTAGCTGATCTTGGTTGGCAAGAAGTCTACACCTACTCAATGGTCAGTGAACAAATTGCCCTTGAGTCAGGATGTCCGATAGATCAACATCTAAAACTTCAAAATCCACTAACCGAAGATCGAGTTTATCTGAGACGCTCAGTCCTGCCTTCACTCAATGAAGTTTTAGACAACAACCCAGAACATCCAGATTTGTCGGTGTTTGAAATCGCTAACGTTTACCATCCCCAATCAAATGAGCTACCTGATGAGGTTCTGATGCTGACATTACTTTCACCACAGAGTTATCGTCAGAGTAGGGGAGTGTTGGAAACCCTGTTGAAGCAATTTTTTATCACTGATCTTATTGTCACGCCAACATCAGAAACTGAGGCTGCAATCCAAATTATTCAAAATGCTGAGCAGATTGAAATTGGCAAAGTTGTAAGATTAGATTTTCGGATTGGTTTTGCAATTGAAATGCGAAAACTGCAACCCTTGCTTAAGAATCACCCACGTTATCAACCATTAGCCAAGTCAGCCCCAATCAAAGAGGACTTGACTTTCCAGTTTCCGTCACAAACCACAATTGGTATTGTCACTTCAGCCATCAAAAGTGCCAGTAATTTAGTGAAAACGGTTGAGTTAAAAGAAATTTATGAGCAAAACTTTACTTTTACGATGACCTATAATCACCAAACTCAGTCACTTTCATCAGCAGAAGTGGAGCCAATTAGAAAAGCAATTGTCCAGATCTTAACAGAAAGATTTCAAGGCAAACTTATCGGTTCACTTCAATGAAAGTTGACCTCAAAAAAATATTTTCTTGGTTAGTTGGAATCTTGATTATTATCGCTCCCAGCAATTTATTTTTGGTTCTCAATCAATCGGCTGGTTATGTCAATGGTTTGCGAATTGACTATTTAATTCCTAAGTTCTATTTGATCGATGCAGTTGTTGTGGTGACAATTGCCGTTGGCGCCGCTCTATTGAATCAGGGTCAAAAGCGTGAGTTTCAAAATATTTTTTTTAACCAAAAAAATCGGTTGCTATTTTTCTGTTTGACTATGCTGATCGTTGCTCAATTTTTTTCTTCTCAATCACTCATTGGTATGCTGACCACCATAAAAATTGCGGCATTTTCCAGTTTAAGCTGGCTGCTACTTGTTCACAAAAAATTAGTCGTAACGGAGATAATTCAGCTATCTTTAATTATCTCAATTGCCGTTCAGCTCTGTTTTGCCATCGGCCAAAGCCTTACCCAACACTCACTCGCTCCCTATTGGCTATCAGGCGAATCAAAACTAACCTCATCAATGATCGGTTTAGCCCGAGGAACATTTAACGGGGAAGAGCGATTGCTGGCGTATGGCACCACCGCTCATCCCAATATTTTGGCTGGAGTGATGGTACTTTTTTCATTAGCGCTAATTACAAGCTTAAGAAATAAAAATAGTGGTGCGGTTGGTTTGTCATTGATACCGGCACTACTGATTATCTTTCTCACTCAAAGTGTGACCGCGTTGTTAGCATTAGTCATTGGCTTAGCAATTTGGTTGCTACAAAAATACCGGCCAAAGTTCCAAAAAAATTTGATGATATTTGGTCTATTGTTGGTGATAATCAACCCCTGGCTGTTACAATTACTTTCAACTGGCTTCAATTCGACCTCAATTGAGAGAAGAGTCTATCTAAACCAAGCAGCTGTCCAAATACTAATGAAGCGCCCCATCACTGGAGTTGGCCTGGGCAACTTCACTGGTGTCTTAGAAACCTACTCAACTAATCCTGAATTTGTCCGTTTTATTCAACCAGCACATAATGTTTTCTGGTTGCTAGCTGCAGAAACCGGATTGATTGGCATGATGATACTAGCAATTTTAGGCAAAAAATTACTTAACCAGCCGCCATCGCCACTGCTTTTGGCGTTGATTCCACTGTTAGCCTTTGATCATTATCTGCTGACGGTTGAATCAGGACTACTTGCACTAGTATTATTTCCATTTGTAATCCAACCAACGCCATCTTCAAAGGCTAAAGTGCCTCTAAAGGGTCGCTCTCGCTGACTTTTCATAACCCGGGCATTACGACAGCGTTCATCAAACTTCACTGCTTGCCTAAAATCATTGGGATTATCAAGTTGCTCTGCTTTGTTATTAAGATCAGACCGGATATTATCCCAATCTGCTCTATAACTGAGGATCTCTTCAATAAAGGGCAAAAACCCTAACTGCCAAACATACTGGGAAATAACGGCAACTACTTCGCTGCGTGGGGCGCTAGGTGCCCTGCAAGCAATGCCAAGACTGATCCATGCCTGGAGAATTTTATATAAACCCGAAAAATTGGGATCGTTTAAACTCATGCCTCTGAACAGTATGTACTGCAAAGGAAATTCTTCACCTTTTTTGAGCCGCCGATCAAATTCTTGGGTGGCACACCGATGTCCCCGAAGAGTTAACTCGCCGATGGTTAAGTTTGAAGCTCCTTCAAGTAGAACTTTTAGCTCCTCAAATTCAGTGCCATTATTGCCGATCCATGCACAACGTTCTTTCCTTGATCCCACTGGGGTCTTGGCTAAAATGGAGTGTATCTCTGCCAAAACTTTTGCTTGCATCTCCCCATCCGTTATTGCTAGGACAGTTGACGTGCTTAACCGAGCTGGCTGGCATTCTGTTATGTTACCCATAAGAC
>PFDH01000011.1:34575-37272 GCA_002772705.1 Candidatus Pacebacteria bacterium CG10_big_fil_rev_8_21_14_0_10_44_11
GAACAAGAGTCGGCGTTGGACTTGGAGTGGCTGTGGTGGTGGGAGTGGGGGTTGGCGTTGGATCTGGCGTTTTCCAATCTTGGCCGCCGGTACCAATTTTGACGTGATTAGATTCTTTTTCTTTGCCAGACTTGGTTTTAACTTTAGCCCAGAGCTCGTGCTGACCCGCCAACAGATGAACGGTACCCTTGTAGGTTCGATTGTTGATTGTCTCGCGCAGGCCGCCATCTACCCATAGCTCAATTTTATCAATGCCATCGTTGGAGTCGGCTTCAACTTCGACTTCGATATCTTCACTCTCGTACTTCTTTTCATTCTCCGGCTTCTTCAAACTCAGATAAATTTCGCTCTGATCACCACAGTATTCGGTTGGCGGTTTGTAGCGAGAGTCTTCTTGACCATTGATCCAAGCGTCAATTGCCTCTTGCCAGCGATTGCGGCCATCTTGGCTGACGGGATCATCTTCTCTCATCACCAAAAATTCCTTTTCATCGTAGTCGCCAGCAGAAATTTTGGCGTCATTGGCCAATTTATTTTCTCCTCGACAGAGCTTGAGCTTGGTGTGCATTGGATCAGGAGTGGTTGACACTGTGCCTTTGATGACATACTCCCACTTGGATGAAAAATCGTCGTGTTTGGGATAACCAGAAGCGGTGTCAACTTCAAGATGATCAATACCACTGGGTATGACCCAATCCGGCGTGCCATACTCATCTTTTTCCAGCGCCGCTTTGATGACCCGTTGCCAAATTGGGGTGGCACCAGAAACACCCGAAGCCACTTGTTTCATGGCGCTGTTGTCGCTGTTTCCCACCCAAGCGCCCACCATGATCTCCTGGGACCAGCCAATTGCCCAGTTGTCGCGTTGGTCATTGGTGGTTCCGGTTTTGACGGCAATATTGGGGCTAACATTAAGGAGCGAGCGAGTACCAAAGGCAATTGACCGAGCTTCGTTGTCAGACAAAATGCTGTCAATCAAGAAAGCCTCTTCTGGCGACATCACTTGAGGACCTTGAACGTTTTTGTTTTCATAAATCACTGTGCCATTTTTGTCTTCAACTTTAAGAATTGAAACCGGCTCAACCTTGCGGCCGCCATTGGCAAAAGCGCTGTAAGCAGACACAGAATCAATTAAATGAACCTCGGCACCGCCCAAAGTGACCGCCAAGCCAAAGCGGCGAAAGTTTTCTGGAGTCGGAGCCAGCGTCACGAAACCCATCTTATACGCTTGGTCTAAAAACTGATCAATACCCACCATTGCCAACGATTTAACCGCCGGTAAGTTGAACGAGCTAGCCAAGCTATGACGAATATCAACCGGACCCCTAAACTTACCGTCATAATTTTTGGGTTCGTATGGTTTATCCACCTCCGCCCCAGTTGCAAAAGTAGTTGGTACATCCATCAAGATATTGGCCGGGTTATAGCCATGCCTCAACAGCATTAAGTAGGTGACTGGCTTGATCGAAGATCCAGGCTGACGCAGCCCATCCACCGCCACGTTGAACTGGCCATCAATTTCGTCGTTATTAAAGTCTTTACTACCCACCATGACAATAATTTCGCCTGTTTTGGGGTTCATCACCATCACCGAGCCATTGGTAATATTCAGGTTAGAAACCTTGTCAATTTCTTCTTGAACAATTTTTTCGGTCTCTAGTTGCAGCTCGTAGTCCAGCGAAGTAGTAACCTTAAAACCAGCGGTTTCAATCACATCTTCGCCGTACATTTCGGCCAGTTTGTCGCGAACGTAAAAAACAAAATGGGGAGCGGCAATGTTGACACCCTCATTTTTGAAAACAACGGTGTCTAGACTGGACTCAGCGTCTTGATAGCCCAAGTCGGTCAAGTAACCGTCCTCGTGCATTCGGCGCAAGACGCCCTTGGCTCGAACCCTCCAGAGAGGCGTACCATCAGTATCGGTTTTGCCGATGAATGGCGAATAGGCGCTGGGTCGCTGGGGCAGACCGGCCAAAATTGCCGATTCAACCACGTTTAAGTCCGTAACTGGTTTACCAAAATAAATTTCTGCAGCCGTGCCAATACCCCAGGCCGTGCCGCCATATGGCGCTTCATTCAAGTACATCTCCAAAATCTGATCTTTAGTGAAGGTGCGCTCAATCTGCAACGCCAACACAAATTCTTTGAATTTACGGGTAATACTACGCTCATTGGTCAACAAAACATTTTTGACCAGTTGCTGGGTGAGGGTAGAGCCGCCAATTACCCGACCGCCTTTAAAAACATAATTGTAGGGAATTCTAATCAGGGTCAAAAAGTCAAAACCCTCGTGCTTGTAGAAATCCTTGTCTTCGATGGCAACCGTAGCTTGCTTGAGCGCCTCTGGCACCTGGTCAATCTTGACCGGCACCCGGCGTTCTTGATCATAGAGGTCATAGAGCAGCTCACCGTTCTTAGCATAAATCCGAGTGCTATAACCCGTGCGGCGGACAATCTCACCGGGTTTGGGTAGATCGCGCGAGTAATAGGCAAAGAGCACAAAAAAACCAACGATGCCAAGTACCACCGCGGCCAGGCCGCCGAAAGCCGCAAAGCGCATAAACTTGATTAGCCTGAGGCGTTTGCGATCGCGGATAAGGCGTTCAACTGATCGGCGAGATGATGCCATAGACATTCCCATGCGTCCCATTGTCTGGGTTGGCTGTTGACCAAGTTGGGTAGTCGTTGGCTGAGCAG
>PFDH01000020.1 GCA_002772705.1 Candidatus Pacebacteria bacterium CG10_big_fil_rev_8_21_14_0_10_44_11
GGTTGAGTTAATAGATCTTTCCAATAAAAAAGTGACTGATTTGAGCACTATCCAAGTTGGAGACAGCCTGAGAGCTCAATGCGGCGAAGTTGCGGGTAATAACATGGAGTACATGATGAAAGTGATCGAGTTCAATCTAGCTGGTGATAAGGTTAACGAAACTGTTCAACCTCAAACTTCTGGTCGAATTTCCTTGCCTTATACGATTCAAAACAGCGGCCGATACGTGGTGCAATGTGCCATTTGCCCCAATGGTGCCTGTCAAGAATTTGAATCTGTACCGAGTGCGTCTTTTAAAAAATAGCGGAGTTAACCAAGTTTAGAGATAATGCCTAATTGAAAACTCTAAAATAAGAACTAAAAATGAATAACAGATGCTAACTAAAAAAATAACCGAACCACAAGCGCAGTACACAAAAGCCCCGACACCAGGTGGCCAAATGCATACTAGTTTTACAACCCCTCCAAGCAAACACGGCGGTGCATTTAATTGGAAAGTTGTTAGTGGCGTGGTCACGGTTGGTTTGGTTGTGGTAGTTGGAATTGCCGGCGTATTGATTGCTCAACGCCAACAAAATCAGCCTGGACCAGTCGCGCCAAACGCCCCAGAATCTAAACCAGCAGCGCTGGTGGTTCCTCCACCAAGAACGTGTACGCTAGAATTCACCGTTGGTGCTCCACCTACTCCTACCCCTACACCATCATCGATCCCCGTACCAGGAGCAGCTAAGTGTCTGTCAAAAACTGCTTCTCTCATCAAGGGCACCATCAGTTCTAAACCAGTAGAAGACGTCACCAGAACTCCTTTAGCCGCAAATGCTACAGTCAAGCCGGGCGACATCATTGAGTACAAGCTGCAAATTACGGCCGACAAAAATACAGGTGAAGTAACAATGGCTGATACCCTACCAGCTCAACTAGAGTACATCACTGGCACAGCCAGAATTGGTGCGGCACCAATTAGTAGTGGGGTTTCAATTTCCAATAATCTTCTAACCATGAAAATGGCGGCCATTGCCGCTAATGCTCAGTGGACATTTTCTTACAAAGCTAGAGTGCGGGAGACAGCCGCTGCCGGTTCCTTCACCAATGCAGTTAACCTAACTACTGCCGGCATTACTGGCGCCGATACTAGTTGTAAACTAACTCTAGCCGTGCAGCCACCGTCTGGCACAGCAGAATGTCTTTCCAAGATTGCCTTGAAAGAAAATAATTCTGAGTATGGATCCAATGCTTTGGCTGATCGAGGCGCCGTCATTACCTACAAGTTAACTGTTACCGCTGACCAAGAAACCAGTGGTCCGGTTGTGGTGACAGACGTTTTACCAACGGCAGTAAGTTATGTGCCTAATTCAGCTAAAATTGGCAATACCCTAGCCGGAACCAAAGCCACCTTTACTGATGCAACTAGAACTTTAAAATTTGAGCTTGGGTCAATGTCCACGACAACCGACAACAGAACATTTATCTTGACCTATCAAGCTACTGTCAAGACTGACGCCCCGATTGCCAGCTTTAGTAACGCTGCTAAAGCAATTACCAACGCTGTTGCCGGCAGTGCCTCAAACTGTTCAGCTAAACTGCAAGTAACCCCAACCGCGGTAGCTAAGTGTGAAAGTAAGCAAGCCTTCACCGATTACAACGGTACCGCCATTGCCCCAGACTCAATCGTCACAAAGGGTAGCACGATGGTTTACAGAATCACCGTTACGGCCAACGAAACTACTGCTGGCTCAGTGGTTGTGGTTGATACTTTGCCAGATCGACTTGAGTTTGTTGAATCAAAGGATAGCGCCTTGCAGTACAACTCTTCGACGAGAAAGATAACTGCCACCATCGCTACCATGGGTGATACGGCTGCAACCAAAACAAAAACTTTTGAGTATAAGGTTCGAGTTAAAACCGACGCCGCCGCCGGCGACTTCACCAACACCGCCACCGTCACCACCGCCAGCAAGACTACTCAAGCCGATTCTTGCCCACTTACCCTGCGAATTGCCTACCAGTGCAACTCCAGCTGCTCAACTGATGACCAGTGTGCCTCAAGCGGCAACGCCAGCTATATTTGTTCGGCCGACCAAGGCAGTAAATGCCGATTGAGTAGCAATGTTGGCTCTAGTAGCTGCGAAAATCCTTCTACCAGTTATGCTTGTAACACCAGCTGCGAAAACAACAACCAATGCCAACAAGCCAACGGCAACTATGTCTGCTCTGACACCAGTCAAGGTAAGCGCTGCCGGCTAAAAGATTACGAAAGTCAAGCTAATTGTGAAGCCGTCTCTACCCCAACGCCAACCCCCGCCATTGGTTGCAATGCTAGCTGTGTCACCAACGCTGATTGTTCTAATCCAGATCACATCTGCTACACCACCAGCTCTGGGGCTCAACAGTGTCGATTGGACACCAATCCAACTTCGACTACTTGCACGACTCCAGGTGTCACTGTTGCTCAAACACCAACTCAAACCTTGCCTCAACAGCTGCCACAAACTGGCCCAGAAGATTGGATCAACTGGCTGAAAGCAGGACTGATTACTTTGGGAATTGGGGCGGTGCTACTGTTGCTGCTGTAAACAATCTTACCTCTGCAAAAAATTGAACAAAATAAGAGATTATTTTTGTGTTTGTACTCTACCGAGATTAACAAGTGAGTGCTTTATCCAATCTCGCTCATCCTGATTCAAAGTGCTTTGAGTTGGAAAGAATTGAGCCACTAACAGATTGGGCAACTCACCAAATTTTTTCACTAAAACGATAAATTCAGCCGCTCCACCTCGATACTGAATAAGCTGAGGAATAAATTCTTGTAGTAGATTCCAAGAAATCTGCTGTTCTTGATCTAAAGGGGTATGATGATCCATATATGGAGGCAAATTTAGGCTAAGCAAAGCAATGATTTTGATCAACAAAACATCATTTAAGCTTGTAGCCGTTCGTTCAAGTAAGTCGGGATTACGTGAAAAGAGATTGCGCAGTTGTGTTGCTAACGGACCATTTTTTGGTAAGTCGCCACGATACCCAAACTTTTGATTGGGTTCAGCTTTTGAAAGTAAACCCTGAAGAGAGTTTCTTGGATCGATTTCTGCACTCTCAGCTTGAGCTGTATGAACTTCAAACCTAATAAAACTTCTAAATACTTCGGCCAACATAGAAGCATTGTAAGCTAAACAAATTTCTTGGGCAATATTGAACTATTACTTATTCACCGCTTGCTCTAATTTTTGCTGGGGAATTGAAAGCGTGTTGCGTTGCTTGAGGTATTCAATCACAATTGGCATCACTGAAATCACCACAATTGCCAACACTACCACTGTGAAGTGCTCTTTCACGGCCGGAATATTGCCAAAAAAGTAACCAGCTAAGGTAAAGAGTGATACCCAGCTAACGCCACCAATAAAGTTATAAAAGAAGAATTTTTGGTAATCCATTTTACCCACCCCAGCCACAAACGGAGCAAAAGTACGAACGATCGGTACAAATCTGGCCAAGATGATCGCTTTACCACCATATTTTTTATAAAAAGCCTCAGTTTTATCAATGTGTTCTTGGTTGATAAAAGTAATCCTGGGATTATCGACTATTTTCTTGCCAAACAAGTTGCCAATCCAATAGTTAACAAAGTCACCAATGATGGCCGCTGCTCCTAACAACAACATCACTCCCCAAAGGTGCAGCGAACCAAGCGCGCTGAGTGCGCCCGCCGCAAACAATAAAGAGTCACCTGGAAGAAAGGGGAAAACCACTAAACCGGTTTCGGCAAAAACAATTGCAAATAATAGTAGGTAGGTCAAAGAACCGTAGGCAGCAATAATTTCTGCCAGATGTTTGTCCAAGTGTAAAATGAAATCAATGAGAAAAGAAAGAATTTGCATAGAGTGTAATTTTACTATGAATTAGTGGATTGTGTCCTGGTTAATTTGGGAATAAGTAATTGAGCTGAACGGGAGAGTGACTCCACATTTTTACTCACTTTTAGCTAATCGCTCTTCACCGGTTTTCAATTCCTCAAGTGGTATTTCTCCGGATAGCATAATTTGTTGCCATTTCAGTAATTACTGGCTTAATATTTTTGGGAGTCGTTATACATCATTAATTCTTGGCAGATACTATTTAGGAAATAGAATATCTAGATCCTCCAGAATTTCTTTCTAGTATCAGATATTAATTAAGGTCGCGATATAATAAAATTAATAATTCTCTACCGAAATTAATTAGAAAGGGGAAATGGAAACAGAGCAACCACAATTCAACAAAATAATGGCAGATAACATCTTACAAAAAATGCGGGAAAATAATATTATAGAAGGTGAGCAACGTGTTCGAATGTTAGATTTTATGAGACAGTTTACTTTTCCAGAAGAACATCTTCTTTTAACAAAGTATAGTAATTCAAAATTAGCTGTAATGGTGGCAAATGTGCTTATTACTAGCATGAACACAGGGAATAAAGAAAAAAGCCTTGAAATGCTTGAAGTGTTGGTTCTTCCTACTCAAGAATATCGTCAAAATATGGACAGAATGCGAAGAGAAGAAGAGGAACCGATTACCAATGTGCAACGTTTTTTTGAGAGAGTAATAAGAAGAATATTTAGGAAATAAATTTCGCTGAAATCATTACAATAAAGCCTGTCAAAAAAAAGTGTCTTGGTTGTATTCCTACAATTTAGATGGGCAAATCGAAAGGATTGCGTATTGAATTGGAGATGTTAGTTGTCCTGACTGTATTATTCTAGTAAATTCTGTTTTTACTGACTGACCCGCTTGGTCGCCTACCTCTTGAGGATTTACTCTAGGTGCTTCGTTTCTTGCAACCATAATCCCTACTTTGAAATATGTGGAAGTAATTTGCTATAATGACAATTATGGGTATCAAAAAGGTTACTAATAAGACAAGCGGAATTCTTTTTTCCTACGGGGTTAAAAAAGCTGCGTTGTTTGGTTCCTACGCAAGAAATCAACAAACAAAAGAGAGTGACATTGATATTTTGGTTGAACTTGGCAATAAGAAACTCAGTTTACTTGATTATGTGGGCCTAAAACTTGATCTCGAAAAATCTCTTGGTAGAAAAGTTGATCTTGTGCAGTATAAAACAATCAAACCATCTTTAAAAACTTTCATTTTAAAAGATGAACGAGTTTTTTATCAAGCATGAATAAAATATCTACGCCATATCTAGAAGACATTGTAAAATCTGTTGAACTTATTGAAGAATATGTAAAGAATATAGAAAACAAAGATGAATTCTTAAATAATCCTCAACTTCAAGATTCAGTTGTAAGACGACTTGAAATAATTGGCGAAGCAACCAAAAGACTAGAAGAAAAGTTTAAACAAATGTTTCCCACTATTCCATGGAAAAGAATGGCAGGTATGAGAGATATACTAATTCACGATTATGACGAAATTGACCTTGATCTTGTTTGGAAAGTAATTAAAAGAGATCTACCAGAGCTTAAAGTGTCATTATCTGAACTATTTAAAACACGATCTTAACTTTGTTATTTGTGAGCCGGGAGGGACTCGAACCCCCGACCAATAAGGTATAAGCTTACCGCTCTACCAACTGAGCTACCGGCTCACGCAACCTGCTCATTATATCTCACGCACACAACTCTAACTAATGGCTTTTTTTCTTTTTACTCTGGTGGTATGATGAGCGACCTATGACTGTGCGAAACATACTCAAAAAAATGCTTCGAATCCTGCTTAGTCGCTGGAAACTAATTTTGGTGATCTTGGCAGTTTTGGCGCTTGGCGGGTGGTGGTACTACGGCAAAACTCAAGCCGCCAAAATCAGCCAAACCTTCGTCAGGCCAACTCAAGAAAATCTGGTTAAGACCCTACAAGTTTCGGGCGTCGTTGACGTGACAGAAAAAGCTAGGCTCCGCTTCATCGCTGGCGGTAAAATCACCTACCTTGGCGCCAAAGAAGGTGATCAAGTCAAAAAAGGCCAAACGCTGGCCATTATCGATCGAGCTACCCTTCAGAAGCAACTTAACCAAGACCTCAACAACTACATGAAAGAGCGCTGGGACTTTGAGCAAGGCAAAGATGATGTTCCAGAAAGAACGTTGACTGACGCCGAGCGACGCGACCTTGATAAATCTCAGTGGGATCTGGAAAATCAAGTCCTCAACGTTGAAATCCGCGACATCTCCATTCAAAATACGGTGATCTCTGCCCCATTTGCCGGCATTCTGACCGTTTCTCCCACCAATGTCACTGGCGTTCAGTTACTAGCCACCGACGCTTTTGAACTAGTCAATCCAGAAACCCTGATCTTTGTCGCCAAAGTTGACGAAGCTGACATTGCTCAAATCAAAACCGGTCAATTAACCAATATCGTTTTGGATGCCTACCTAGAAAAAAACTTTAAGACGGCAGTTGACTCAATCGCCTTCACCAATTCTCAATCAACCTCAGGCACTACCTTTGAAGTCAAATTTCCGCTGTCTCAAGTTGCTGATCGAGGCCTCTTGCGTTTGGGTATGAACGGAGACGCTAACATTGTTTTGGACGAGCGTCAAAATGTGATGACCATTCCAATCACTGCCACCAAACAACGTGACGACAAGACCTATGTTGATGTCAAAACCAGTGACAACTCCACGCAAGAACGAGAAATTCAGGTTGGTCTAGAAAATGACGATACGTATGAAGTCCTGAGTGGCTTATCACTTGATGACGAAATCTTATTACCTGAATAAGTCGCTCAGTCAGAATAGTTATCCATGCTGTTACAACTAGAAAACGTATCCAAACACTATCATTTGGGAGACACTGTCATCAGAGCCCTCGATCAAGTCAATTTTTTTGTTGCTGCCGGAGAGTTTGTCGCTATCATGGGCGCTTCTGGTTCCGGAAAATCGACCTTTTTACAAGTCGCCAGTATGTTGGCAACACCAACTCATGGCAAAGTTTTGCTGAATGGAAAAGACGTCACTACTTACAATGAAGTCGAGCGAGCTCGCTTACGCAACAAAGAAATTGGTTTTATTTTTCAACAGTTTAACTTGCTGGCCAGAACCTCTGCGCTAGATAATGTTAGTTTGCCATTAATCTATGCCAAGGTATCTGATTCCGAGCGACGCAAGCGCTCAGAAGAAATGCTCAAAAAAGTTGGTCTTGGCGACCGAATGAATAACACCCCGGCACAACTTTCTGGTGGGCAACAACAGCGAGTGGCGGTAGCCCGCGCCTTAATCAATGATCCATTAATCGTTTTCGCCGATGAACCGACCGGCAATCTAGACACCAAATCCGGTGACGACATTAAAGAGCTATTAACTAACCTACACAAAGAAGGCAGAACCATCATCATGGTCACTCACGAAGAAGACGTGGCTAAAATTGCCCAGCGGTTGGTGGTGTTTAGAGACGGCAAAATTGTCTCTGATCAATCGCATGGCACTAAAAAGCAGCGCTCAAGTCGCAAAAACAATAAATCATGAAAGACATTTTCTACATCGCTATCAAAGCCATCATGCTCAATAAAGTCAGATCCTTTCTGACAATGCTGGGGGTGATTATCGGTGTCAGCTCAGTGGTACTCTTAACTGCGATTGGCAATGGTTTGTCTGCCTATGTCACCAGCGAATTTGATGCCCTTGGTGCCAATACCCTCTATATTTATCCAGGAGAACTGTTTGGCGAAGGTGGCACCATCAACGCTGAAAGCTCTGCGACTTCACTAACTAACAGCAAGCTTTCGCTCACTGATTTGCGCGAACTCAAACGGCTGAGAGAGCACGTCAAAGAAGTGGCGCCGCTGATGTTGCAATCCGGCAACGCCTCATATCAAAATGATAAAATATCTGCCACTATCATCGGTAGTACTCCAAACATTGAGACGGCAATCAATATTCCAGCTGAGCGAGGTCAATTCTTTTCAGACAGTGATTTAGAAGGTTCAAAACGGGTGATTGTTTTGGGTTATAAAATTGCTGACGAACTTTTTGGCAAGATTGATCCGATCGGCAAAAAAATTAAACTAGGTGATACCAGTTTCACTGTTGCAGGTGTGGTTGAGCAAAAGGGTGGTAGTTTTGGCGGCCCAGGCTTTGATACCTATATCTATATGCCCTACACTACGTTCTCAAATGTCTACGACAATGACACAATTGTGCGTATTTTGGTCAAAACAACTGATACTGAGCACGGTGAAGAACACAAAAAAGCGATTGAGGATTTGATGTTGAAGCGGTTGAAAGATGACGAGTTCACCGTGGTTGATCAATCTGAACTGCTGAGCAGTATTAATCAAATTTTAGGGGTCTTAACGGCAGCTTTGGGTGGTATCGCCAGCATTTCATTAGTTGTCGGCGGCATTGGGATCATGAATATTATGCTGGTCTCAGTCACAGAGCGAACCAAAGAAATTGGCTTGCGCAAAGCTTTGGGTGCAACCCCAAATATGATTTTGTTGCAATTCTTAATCGAAGCTGCTGTTTTGTCACTAATTGGAGGGATGATCGGCGTTGGCTTGGCGTATCTGGGTACATTGGCCATTCAATCATTTGTGCCGGCTAAAGTGACGATGGAAGCAATTGCCCTGGCCTTTGGTGTTTCAACAGTTGTTGGATTGATTTTTGGCGCCGCCCCAGCCAGGCGGGCAGCGCAACTTTCGCCAATTGAAGCCTTGCGATACGAATAATTTCAGTTCGATTGCACAACCCCTGAAGGTCCCCTATACTTGGGCTATGCTAAAAAACGTCGTTTTGGGAGCAATTGGTTTAGTGGTGTTAGCTGCGGTCGGTGCTGTTGGCTACTTTTACCTGCAGGAAAAGCATTTACCTTCTTCTTTGAGTGAGTTGCAAGAAAAAGTTCTGGGATCAAGCACTAGCTTGTTCTCTCAACTACCGGAACAGGTCA
>PFDH01000017.1:0-5044 GCA_002772705.1 Candidatus Pacebacteria bacterium CG10_big_fil_rev_8_21_14_0_10_44_11
AAACTAGATATTATTAGAAACACAGCAACTAATGAAATAAATGAAGTGTTAATGATAGATCCTAATTACGAATCGAGAGATTCTTTAATGGTTGGAACTTTTTATTACTTTCACCCAGTTGAGAGGTTACAAGGAGAAAGTGTCGAGAACTATATAGACGAACACAGGCCAGCTGGTTGTCAAGATCAAGCAATGGGAGAAGGTTGGTGTAACAGTGAAAAAGAAAAAATAAACATTAATGATAAATTTACTAGCTATAAAGTTGAAGTACAAGGGATTGTCTGTTCGAATGAGATCTTTTTAAACTCAGGTGATTTAGTCTTGGTAGTGTCAACAAACTGTGATTTTAACCTAGATACAGATTATATTAATCATACAGTGTATGCTATTTTGTCCTCCATTCTTTTTTAAATAATTAAAAAAAACATTACTAAATAATTTGATGAGATTGCACAAGCCCTAAAGGTCGCCTATACTTGGGCTGTGATAAAAAATGTGGTCTTTGGTGCAATTGGTCTGGTGGTTCTAGCAACGGTCGGTGCTGTTGGCTACTTTTACCTGCAAGAAAAGCATTTGCCTTCTTCTTTGAGTGAGTTGCAAGAAAAAGTTCTGGGATCAAGCACTAGCTTGTTCTCTCAACTACCGGAACAGGTCAGTTCTTTAAAAATGCCAGACAATACTTCAGAACAGCTGCAAATTCTTGGTGAGCGTGCTGCCGACGTTACTAAACAAGCACAACAAGTTTTAGGTAAAAGCATTCAAGTGAATGAAGCTGAAAAAGAGAAAAAACCGCTCCATGAATCGGCGCTAGAATATGGACGCTACATGTATTGCAAACAGGTGGTGAATGAGTATGAAAAAGAAAAAAACTAAACCAAAAAAATTGATTTTTCTCGCTCAAGACCTCGGTGTCCCTCTTGATAACTTAACTCGAGAAGATATTTATAGCGATACTGAACTTAAACCAAAAAACCTTGTTAATACGTCAGTAGAAAACACACATCGGGCACCTGCATCATCCAAATAAGTATGTCGCATATCGCAGGTATAACCGGTTGGACAACTGATATCAGGTGTGGCTAAGCCATCTCCTTTTCCACAAGATATATAAATAACGTTGGTCATGATCCAACTTGCTATTACTCCGATCACGATTAGTAATAGCGAGACTGTAAAAAACCGTTTCATAAGTTACTTCTGCTCTGAATCTCCGCCTCAACCAATTCCTTATCCTTGCCATACTTGAGGCGTGACAACTCTCTAATCATGTCGGCTTGTTTGGGGTTCATTCTGGCGTTGACATCTTCCATATCTTTGACCAGCGACATGCTAAATGGCGGCACGGGCTCGTTGCCGACAATTGTCCGGACATAAACGTGGTATTTCTCAATGTTAGTTAAGTCAGTCTCATTAAAAGTTGGGCTGTACTCGTGCTGTAAGAAGTTGGCATCTGGCACACCAATTCTAAAAGAGACAATGGTGCCAACATTGCCAAAAATGGCGTTTTTGACGTCTTCATCAATTTGGCCAATAAACTGATTGGCGACGATCAGATTCAAGCGATACTTTCTAGCCTCAGACAAAATCACCGTAAAGTCTTCGGTGGCATAGTTCTGGAACTCGTCAACATAGAGATAAAAGTCCTCGCGTTGAGCCATTGGCACGTCGGCGCGACTCATGGCGGCGGTCAAAACTTTTGGTACCAAGATCAAACCCAAAAACTTGGCGTCTTCCTCGCCCAAAATACCTTTTGAAAGATTACACAAAACGATTTTCTTTTCGTCCATCGCCTTTCTAAAATTAAATGAGCTGACGGGCTGGCCGATAATATTACGCATGGTTTTGTTGGTCACAAACCGGCCAAACTTGGAGACAATATAATCCAAAACTTCTGACTTGTGAAAGTCGTTGGTCTGGGCAATTTGATCTGTCCAGTACCGGCGCACCACCGGGTCTTTAACGTAGGGCAGCATTTCGTCAACGTACTTAGAGTCCGTCAGGATGCGAACCAATTCAACAAAAGTGGTGCCCTTTTTGTACATAATCGTCAACATGGCGTTACGAATGGCGTGCTCAAACCGAGGTCCAATGATACCGGTGCGGTGCGGATCATAGAGCTTGTACATCAAACCAATAATTGAGCTGACCACAAAGTGGCGTTGCTCTTCAGTGTCAGCTTCCATCATGTTCAGACCCATTGGCCGCACCAAATCTGAAGGATTAAAGTAAATCACATCGTCGGCTCGCTCAGGCGGCATCAGTTGCAAAATGTCCTCAACAAACTCGCCGTGCGGATCAATGGCACACACACCCCGGCCAGCCTCGATGTCCTGCAAAATCATTTCTTTGAGAAACTCTGATTTACCGGTACCAGTCTTGCCAATGATGTACATGTGACGGCGACGGTCATCCTGACTCATATAGACGTCACGCCGATAACCTCGATAAACAGACGTACCCAAAAACAAGCCCTCATTAGGAATATTCTGTGGCGCTGGCGCATTTTTGGCGTTCAACCATTTGATGTGTGGGGTTTCGATGGTTTTGTTAGGCAGATGAAAAATTGAGGCTAACTCTTCTGAGTTCAAGATCATCGTATTGCGACCAAAAAGAGGCATGTACCGATAGAGAAAATCAATCATGAACAGATGCTTAAACAAGCTGCCGGCCTTTTTCAGCTCGTTATAGGGCGAAGTAAACTGGGCAAAAGCGCCAACAATGTTATTTAAGTGAGATTGCGCGGACTGGTCATCTTGAGCCGAAACCACCACCCGTAGCGAAACTTGGAAACCAGGCTTTTCTATTTTAGTCGAGATCGCTTCCATTTCTTTAGGATCATGAGTGTAGGTTGCTTTTTCTGGGTCGGACTCGCGTTTTTTCTCTTCAGTAATATAGTCCTTACCTTTTTTCTTCCAACCTTGACCAGTTGGTTGAACCAAAAACTGAATAATGGAGCCTTCCCCATAGTCCATTTTGGACAACGCCGAAGTAATCAGTGACATGCCATCAGTCGGCAAATCTTTGTAGGCTTTAATGGGGTAGTAATTAGCCTTGTTCAGACTGATACTGGTAAAAGCAACTTTGCCCTTTTCACTAAAAATATTGACTTCTTCGACTTCTGTTAACTCGGCCAGAGGATAAGCACCTTGGATCTGTTTTTCAACTAAATCTCTGAGTTTGCGGGGGCAACTGACGTAAAAACCAATTTCTTCTTTGAGCGCAACAATTTCGAACGAGAAAAAATCACCCACCGACCAAAGTGAGGTTAACCAATTGCCAGTTTTGATTGAATACAGCGAAGAAAACATCTGCTCAGCGGCGTCAATTTTAACTTCACTGTCGCGGGGCAACCTGATGAGCAAAGTCATAAAGTTAAGGGCGTATTCTTCTCGGTCGCGATGCTTAAACCACTGCAGCAGGCTATAGGCAAGTCCCGCTACCAACAAAATGGCGCCAATAATTACCAGCAGGGCAATGCCAATAGCGGTCAACTGGGCAAAAATGACTTGGGCTTGCGGGTTCATAGGTCAGATTTATTATATCAGGAAATGACCCTTTATCGGGATTCACAAGCTGCAAAAAATATTAACAAGTAATTTCATCTTGAGGAAGGCTTGAAACACTGACTACTGATTGCTAAAACAAATTGCTATTTATATGGAAGTGTTTCATGCAGTCTGGTGGAGGCGCCAGACGTCTTCCGAAAAATAGAACTTACTTGTTATTCCGAGCGATAAATCGCCTGCCAATCAAACATTTTGGCAATTTTTTGACTAAACTCAAATAACCAGCGGACGCTAAAGAGTGGATTTTTCTTGGCTCCTTCTTCGGCTTGCGCCTGGGTCATTGGCAGCACTTTTACTTTCTGAGCAGCCTCTTGCTGAGCCTGCTGATCTTGAGTTTGAGCAGCAATCACAATTTCTTTGGGCAGTTTGAGTTGCTGCTCCTCAACTTTTTGTAAATATTCTTCAACCTCGGGTGAAATTTCTGGAGCTGGTTCAGATTCAACGTACTGCATACCGCCCGGTAGTTCCATCGAGCCTATCTCTGTACCGGCACCCAGTGGCTGTTCTTTTCTAAGGCTGCCAGAATACTGAGTTGACTGATCAGTTTGACCGGCCTTTTCGGCCTCCAATTCCTTCAAGACTGCTTCGAAAGTAGCGATTTTTTGTTGAGAAGAAATTTGAGTAGGGTTTTGGGCGTCGGACATTCTTTCATCATACCATTGAAAGCAGGACAAATTCTAATTTTGCGTCCCAATTGTCAGTCTATCGCCAACCGCTAACTGCAACTTGGCAACCCGCCCAGCATCAAGTTCTAACACCAGCGTGACTGGCTCTTTTGAGGAGTAGGTTGGCAAGTTAACAATGTCTTGGTTGCTTGGCGCCGGAGCGTTCTCCAGCATACCGACAATCTGATCGCCATCAATCCAAACAAAATCGAGGGGAAAGCTCATCCTCCTCATCCAAAATTCGGCAATTTGTCGCTGGGGCAAGCTAAACAACATGCCATCGCTACCAATCCTATCTCGCCCGCCCAAACCTTGGGTGAGGCTAGCCGAGGTGTTGACCACCTCAACCGTCAATTGATTGCTGCCAATTTGAACTGGAATCAATTGCCGGTCTTCAATCGCTGAAAAATCTATTGAAGAAGATTGCGTTGAATCGTCACTTGTTGGTCGAGCCAAACTACAACCGGCAAAAAGATTGGCGCTGATCAGGACAAAGAAAAATAATTTGATTCTTTGCTTAGAAAACATTTTTATTCTTTCTAGTCTTAAAGATCACTAAACTTAGTACCGCAGCCAAAGCAGCCATCACAAACTGGTTCACTCCCCAGTTTGTACCTGGCACTAAGGCTTTATCAATTCGAATAAACTCTAACAAGAAACGCCCCCAACTATAACTGATCAGATAGACCAAGGTCAAACGACCAGTGCCAACCAGCCATTTTTTTTGACGATAGCCAAACCAGAGCACTCCGCCAAGAATAATGAGAAAGAGTGCTTCATACGCAAAAAGCGGATGATAATAAGCTTGAGCTT
>PFDH01000017.1:5062-13691 GCA_002772705.1 Candidatus Pacebacteria bacterium CG10_big_fil_rev_8_21_14_0_10_44_11
TTGGTTGACCCAGTTACCCAATCGGCCAACTGCCTGACCAAATGGCAAGCCCAAAACAATCGCATCGGTCAACTGAAAGAAATGATACTGCCCTTTGTGTCGTCTAACCGCCGCCAGCGCCCCCACCAAACCACCAATGAGAGCACCAATGATACTCATACCTCCTCGCCAAACTTGGATCGTGGCCAGCAGATCAGATTGATAAAATTGCCAATCAGTCAACAAGTGCCAGACCCTGGCTCCAACCAAGCCGAAGCCAATAATCCAGCCAGCTGCCTGCCAAAAATCTCCAGTTTTGACTTCTTTCTTAAAAACCTGCTCAGACAAACTGGCTGCCACTATCACTGCCAAGCCAATCAAAAAACCGTACAAATGAAAGGTGAGTCCAAACAGTGAAATTGCAGCCGGCATAATCAGTGATACTTATCTTGAAGCAGAAACCAAAAAGTAAAAAGCCATGAGCGTTACAAAACTTGAAAAACCATAGGTAATTCTGGTTATCTCCAGCGGACTCAGGCGGCGCTTGACCTGGAATAAAAATTGTTGGTGAAAGCGTTCTAGATCTTTTCTGGTTGCTAGCATTTCGGTGGCAATCGTTAAGCCAATTGCTAAAACAATACCAACGCCAATCAAATTATTCGAAGACGTGACCATAAAAATCGCTAACGCTAGGTACGCCAGCACAAACAAAACCGAGCGAGTAATCAGTTGTTTTGGTAAGGTTTTCAATTCATTGTAGTAGCCATATAAAACTTTGCCGTCCAACCACAACAAGGCATTGCCGATATAAAAACCGCCCAACAAAAGTAGCACCATCAAATACGAACCATCTTTGGGCTCAATTTGAATAAAGTAAAATAAAACCGTGTAGAAAACCGGCGTTAAATATTGGACTAACAGGTCGAGGTGCGGAGTTTTAATCATTCTGTTTCGTCGGGGGGTTGGTTGAGCCGCCGACGCCATACTCTATTTTTAAGGTTTGAATTTTTGCGACTGAAAGATTAACTTTTTCTCTGAATTCGCTTGAACTAGTATACTCCTGTTTGATCCTGGAAAGAACCTCTTGCAACTGAACCGGTGTAACATCTTGCCCATACACCAAGACATTATTACCTGCCAAAATAGCCTCAATCGAAACCGCCCCCAGCGACTTCGCTATCTCCGGAACTTGATAATTGTACCTAGCCGCGCCCATTTCTAGTGCATCGGTGAAGACCGTCACCTCAGGATACAGCTCAAACAATTGACCAACACAACTGCCGGAAAGTGAACAAGGCAAGTTTGCGGACTGATTTTGAACGGCAATATGGGCGGTCATCACACCTAGCTTGGGAAATTGATCGAGCACTGTCTTGAACGGTGCGGTGTCGTTCTCGGTGATTGTGACTAAGCTGAGTTGGCTGTGAGTGTCCGTGGTAGCCGAACCCAACCCCGGATAGTGTTTAATCACCGGTAACATTTGTTGGGCCTGGAAAGTTGTGACAAAATCAAGCGCGGCGGTAGCAACCAACTCGGGATCGCCCGAACAGACTCTGTCCTTCAAAACTGGATTGTTAGCGGCAACGTCGACCATGGGTGCAAAAACAATGTTGATTTGGGCAGTGCGTAGCTGGGCAGCCGAACTGGCCAACAAGGCTTGGCGCTGATCACTGGTTTGGTCGCACAAGCGTTTCCAGGTTGGCAGGGTAGTGAACCCAGAGCCACTTAATCGCTGAACTTTGCCACCTTCATGATCAACCGCGATCAGTGGCCGCTCTTCTAGTGCCACCGAGTCGGCGATGTCGCTAATGGCCTGGGCGGCTGAGGCCGCGCTGATCTGGCTGCCAAATAAAGTGACGGCACCAGGTTTGTTGTCAGCGATGAAGCTGAGGACCGCCTCGGCCGAGGCCGCCGAGGAATTGTCAAGATCATAGGGCACGGCAAGCATTTGGGCAAAATTGACAAGGTTGGGAGCGGTGTTGGCTGGCTTGGCGGTTGGCTTGGGTTGAGCTTTCAAAATTGCGGCTGAGCGCTCCTGGGGAGAAATCCGTTGGGTAAAGTACAAGTAACCCATCCCTGTTGCGATCAAGGCCAAAACCGCAACCAAGATTCTAATTCTCCAGACTGAATTCATATTGGTATAGTATACCCGCCCAGAGGCAATTTCAAAACCTCATTTGTCTGGTTGGCCGGCGCTGTTTTTTGATTGATGACTGTCTAATTTTTCGGCTCTTAGTTGCTTGAGCCGCCACATAAACAATTTGGCTTTGCTTTTAACATTGGGCGCATCTTTGACAAACGATAAGGCCTTTTCCAACAATAATCGATCAACGGTTTTGGCTAATTTCATGTACAGACTTTTATGTACGGGGTCGCTTAATTCGACGGCCATCCGATAGCCAAAGTCTTGAAATTCTTTGGAAATATAGCCGCCTTTATCTTCTAGCCTGTAACCATCAAACAAACTGCCAATTTGGGCAAACCCTGCTTTAGTGCCTGGCTGTTCAGTGATTGTTGACTTGTTTTTCGCCTCAGTGTTATGTTCTGAAGCCTTGAAAGATTTTTTTGTCATTTGAAGTCTGGATAACCATTGACACCATAACACCAACCGCGGCAAAGATAAAGACAACCGGCCAGAAGCTGGTAAACAGGGCAATCGCTGCCACCAACAGCCAGAAGACTACCGCCGCTAAACTAAGACTAACTTGATTATACATTTCTAGTGCATAGTGATGTTTCCGTTCAACTCTTAACTTCAATGCGTGGTGGAGTTGCCAATGGAGGCGAGAGAGCAATCGCTCGGCTGCGTCCACAAACATTATTCCGCTAATCCCTAAAGTGCTAGCCCGCGCCAACCACAGCAAACTCATCAAGCTTGCAGACAGATAGTAGTGGCGTTTTTTCTGCATTTTCATTAAATAAGTGCCAATGAAGAAAGAAGCTAAAATAGCGATAAATAACGAGATTGTATACAAAAATCCAACTCGATCAACGCTCTTCAACAATAAATAAACATAGAGCGGCCACAGTAAAAATAGCGAGTGATTAAGATACTCGCCAAACTCACCCAAGGTTTTTTTCCAACTTAATTGACTCACCAAATTTTTTTTCCAACCAAGCCAGCTGATCGGCTCTCGCTTAATTTGAACAGAAAAGTCTAGTAAGGCAAAGCTAGAGAACAAGGTTAAAATCACGCCGATCAACAAAATCATTTGCAAACCATAATTAAACGCGAAGAAACCCACCAACGATGGCGCCAACACAATCAATAATTCTGCCAAAAATTGGATGGTGCTGTTTTCTTTGGCAAAGACTTTTTCCGGTTGGAGTTCTAACTTTTTCTGCTTAACAGTAGGCACAAACTGCGTCCAGAACAAAACCGCATGGACACCCTCAGCAACCGCCGCCAAGACTAAAAAACCCCAGTGATAATTAACGACATACAATGAACAAAAAACGACAAGCCTCGTTAGGCTGGCCACAATCCAGATTGAATCGGAATGCCACTCTTTCAGCACTTGGGCAAGCCCAATCGTAGTCAGAAACACGACTAGGCGTTGAACAATAAAAAAGCTAGTCACAGCTAACATTCCAACTTGAAAATCAGCGAGATTGCCAATAAACGCCGGTCTAAACTGGATCGCTGATTGGTAAATAATAATGGCCAGAAAAAAATACACGCCTTTGTGAAGCACTTCTTGGAAAAACTGGAACCACACTAATGATCTGGCTTCGGCCTGAGAAAGCTGAGCTGTGCTAGAAAAAAATCGCAACAATTCATGAATGGTCGGCATTGATACTTTCTCCTATTTTGAACCGGTATTTTTCTAGACTTTAGCGTTGATCAAATTTGCTCTGGAATACTCAGAAACTGATCTAGTTGCTTTGCCATCATCGCCAATTCTGTCTGTAAAAGGTGTTGCTCGGCTGCCATGAACGACTGTAAGACATACTCAGAAGGAACAATGGTTGAGCGTTGTTCGCCCCGATTATCCACCCCACCCCTGAGGTGCCAAAATTGTTTGGTGCCCAAATGCTCATAGATTGAAAGCAAGCCGTTGTGAGCTTTGGGGCCAATGCCAAACTGCAGTTTGACCATCCCCAGGGCCAAATCCAGATCGTCGTGTACCACCAACAACTGTGGTACTTGTGGTTGTAGTTGTCTGTCGGCAGCTGAACTTGACCACAACTTATAAAAATCAAGCAGTTGTCGAACTGCTTGCCCAGCATGATTCATATATGTCTGCGGCTTGCAGAGCAACGTATCTTGATCAAGTCGGCAAACTTCAGCCTCAGCTTTTGGAAATGTTGAAAACTTGAGTTGCCAGGACTTAGCCAATTGGTCTAAAACCATAAAACCCAGGTTGTGACGACTTTGCTGATATTCTTGGCCAGGATTTCCCAATCCCACAATAATGTTCATCTATCTCCTTGCTAAGGTTGTTCTTCGGGTAAACGTTTGGCATTGATTTCCCACCACCGCTTAACTAACTTGCCAATATTTCTCGGCCCATTACTCAAAAAAATCTCTTTTAGCGCTTTGGCTTCTAAATACAAGCCCTTATGAAAAGAGTATTTTTGGTATTTGTGCGGCGTGTGAATGCCTTCGCCGGTAACCACCACGATGCTCAGTTTGTGATCAAGGTAGAAGTCATTGATTCGAGTCTCTAACTCAAAGCGGTCATTTTTTTTGAATGTAATTCTTTTGAAGTATTTTGTCTCAAAAATTCTCACCCCAGAGAGAGCTGGGAACGACTTGAAGATCTTCCGTAAATATAACTCCTGATTGCCATAATCCAGGATCACCATCTCAAAACCTTGCTTGTAAGTCTGGATAACTTCGCGTAAATGATGAGCTTCTAACCCAAACAGGTCGGCATCAACCAGCATGATCTGGTCTGAGTGAGCGGCTTTGACCGCCGTTCTGACCGCGGTGGTTTTGCCCATATTTTTGGGTAGAGAAATGACAGTCACACCTTTGACACTGGCGGCGATGACGGCGGTTAGGTCGTCTGAGCCATCGTCAACCACAATGACCTCTGAAAACTCCTTCATGCTGGTCAACAAACTGGCCACAACTCTGATATTTTTTTGCTCGTTGTAGGCAGCAATAATGGCGGTGATCGTTAGTTTTTTGGTTGATTTTTTTCTCATTGGTTTTGTTGTTCTGCCATACTAATTACTTCTTGCAGGGTAGTGGCTTCTTGCCAAGACTTGTCATCTCTAAATTTTACCAACCTGGGGAAACGCAGAGCAAGACCGGCGCTGTGTTGAGGGGACTTGGTCAGTTCGTCGGCTGCTACTTCTACCACAATTTTGGGAATCAACCAGACGTCAGGCCGCAAACTTTTGGCCACAGTGTACTCTTTTGGCGGTTCTAAAACTGCTACTACATCTGACCGACGTTTTAGTTCTTTGAATTGTTCATCAGAGAGGCCGGTGCCAATTTTTGCCAAAGTCTTAAAGTTTTCACCATCCAAAACGCCAACCAAAAAAGCGCCGATGCCAAAAACAGTTCGCTTGCCCCGGCCAAAATAGTAACCCATCACCACACAATCTAAAGTATCAGTCAGTTTTCCTTGGGTGCCGGTTTTTTCTTTCATCTTTACCCAGTACCAATTTTTGCGGCCGCTTTGGTAGGGGGCTGCTACTTGTTTCATCACCACGCCCTCCAAGCCATCACCCAACTGGGACTCATGAAAGTTTTGAAGTTCTTTTGGGTCGCTGGTAATGATATATTCTGTGACAACAAACGTATCATTTTGCTTGATTAGTTTGATCAAAACGTCTTTTCTTTCTTGCAACTTTTTGTCAATTAATGACTGGCCGTTGACGGAAATGACGTCAAAAATAAAAAACCTAAGCGGCACTGATTGGGCGGTCTGCTCTACTTGGTGTTTTCTTTTTCGCCTTATTGTCGCCTGAAATGGTAGCAGCTTGCCAGAGCTCGGATCATAACCAATGGCTTCGGCGTCTAGAATGACCGAGTCAGCATTGAGCACCACAGACAGCTTGTTGAGTTCGGGGAACATGTGGGTGACATTCTCGAGGTTTCTGGTGAAAGCCATGATTTCTGGCTGACCACTAGAACTTTTGTTCAGGTGAATTTGCACTCGCAAACCGTCATACTTTGGCTCAACGATCACCTGTTGCATTTTTTCAATCACCTCTTGAGGATCATTGAGGCGCTGACACAGTTGCGGCACAATTGGCACACCGGCTTCTGCCTGGTAATTTTTGAGCATCGCTGCCCGATTTGACTCAGTTTTAGCGGCTAGATATGTTTCTGCCAGTTTGCCAAGGTCAGCTTTGCGTTGGAAGGCTTCTTCGAGTAGTGGTGTTTCGGCTTTTGAGCCAGTCTGCGCCCAAGACAGAGCGTCTAACATGGTCATCGTTGAAAAACCCAGGCGTAGCCTGCCAACAATAATTCGACAGACGTACTTGGCCGACAAGGCTTCCAGCTTATCTAACAACTCGGTGAGACCAGTTAGTTTTCTCTCTTGCGACCCCTCCCCCCCTTCTTTGGCAATTGCCACCAGTTGATCGTAGACTTGATTCAAACTGAGGGCAGTTGATTGGTTGTTGCTGAGCAACTCTTGCGCCAACGCCCCAACATCCCCCAATTTTTTATACTGTCTTTGAACCCGGGCTTCAACTTGAGAAAGGTCTGACTCGCCAAACAAGGTTTTTCCTTCCGACAGCTGACCAAACTTCTTTGCTTGAATTTTGGCCAGCGCCCGCAGCACCATCTTGACCGAGAGCTGAAACTCGAGCGACAAATATTGCGGCACTAACTGCCCTTCTAATAAATAACAAGCCTGAGCAATCTCAGTTTTGTCCAGCTGGTGAAACAACTTTGCTAAAATTTCGGTCATTGCCAACCGAGATGGAGTTTGTTCCAGCTGTGATAAATGTGCGGCAAAATTGGCAAACTTCATGGAGTAGAACCTATTCTATAACCTATATTCTACTGCAAGTCACCAGGATTTGGTGAAAAGGATGTTTATTCCTCCAACTTATAACGAACACCTTTAGTAATACCTTCTTTCTTGATTACCCCTTTTTGAATCAGATCTTTGAGATCCCGCAAAATTGTGTCAACCGAAACATTCGGCAAAATGGCCTGGGCGTCATCGGAGCTAATGGCGTCTTGTTGTTGAAATAACTCTAAAAGCAAAATCTGCCGTTCGGACAAAGCCACCTGTCTGCCCAGTTGTCGCTTCAGCTTCAAATCTTTAGAAAGCTTCAATACCTGCTGCTGAATTTTATCAATTTCGACGGCCAAACCATAGCAAAAGTACTCTAACCAGTAGGTCAAATCTGCCCCCTCTGACTGCTGAACCGAGAGCAGGGCTTGGTAATAGGCTTCAACGTCGCTGTCGAAGTATTTTTCGAGTGAAAAAAAGCGCTTAAAATCATAACCCAAGGTATACAGTAAAAGGGTGGCAAACGCCCTAGCTGTCCGGCCGTTGCCTTCAATAAACGGATGGATGTACACCAGCTGGTAGTGAGTGATCGCCGCCTGAAAAATTGGGTGGGTGTTGGCAGTATTTTGAGAGCGCAGCCAAGCAAAGAGGTCATCCACCAGATAAGGAATCTCCACCGAAACCGGTGGTCTAAAAACCACCCCGCTACCAACCGCACTTTTGATAATCACCTGTTTATCGCGATAGGTGCCAATGTATGCGTCATCAACCAACTTTTGGACAGTCAACCGATGGAGGGTTTTGAAAGTGTCAATCGTGATCAAATGTTCAAACTTAGGATTTTTTTGTCGGTCTATCCAGCCAATCACATTTCTATAATTAAGCACTTCTTGAATATCCCGCTCCCTGGCGATAATGCCGGTTTTCTCCTGAACGTCTTTGGTATCCATAAATCCATCAAATCGGGACACTTGCTGAGCCTGAGCCTCAGTTAGATCGTTGCCCTCAATCTTGGTGCCATAGTGAATGGTTCTGGTAAAGGCGTCGTCTCTGAACTTGGCTTCCCAGGCAGGAACCAGCGGCGAGTGGTCAATGACAGTTTTGGCGGCCTCAATTCGGGCAATGTAGGTCAGGAGATTGTTTGTAATAGAAAAATGTGGTTGGTACATGTTTGTACTAGCACCTATATCGAAACCTTCTTTCGTGATGAGTTGTAACAGAATGCAGGTTTTGATATAGGTGCTGTATCCTACCACCATTCTTGCATTTTGTGCAGGGATTTTTTAGGTTGGAGGTGAGCTGGGTATTAAGCAGTGGCTGCTTTGTATTCCCCCCAAACAACTTCTGGAAGAACTTGAACTAAATCGCTGGTGTTAAAAAAAGTACCAACTTTTTCTGCCAAGACTTCGCCCGCCTGCTTGTTGCAAAAACTGCCTATCGCTGCCGCTATCTCGGCTGTATTGGTGCAGTAAAGACCCGCAATTAACCCAGCCAAGGTGTCGCCGGTCCCGCCTTTGGTCATCCCGGCGTTGCCACCCTCAATTTCAATCACATTTTTGCCTTGATAAATAAAGTCTTTTGGCCCCTTAAGGACAATGGTAGCTCCGGTAGCCAATAGTTGATCAAATGCTGATTGACCTTGAGTTGACTTTATAAATACTGCTCTTTTTGTCATCATGCTTTCTAATCGCTCAAGTTCGCCCGGATGAGGGGTAACAATCGTT
>PFDH01000017.1:13797-15264 GCA_002772705.1 Candidatus Pacebacteria bacterium CG10_big_fil_rev_8_21_14_0_10_44_11
GCGCTGCTCTAGTTGGTTTGCGGTAAGCATAAGCAGGCTTGGCTCTGAGCGCTCCATGCCCGGGCCGATCAAAATGCAATCAGCTTCAGCAAGATACGATTCAACATTTTCTCTGGGAATCACAATGCCGTTCCAAAAATCTTTTTTGGCCGCCTGAATCATTTCATTATTGCCCGGCACCGAACTATAAAAAACCATGTCCACAAACTTGCTGGCCACGTCCAGGCTCCATTTACTGGCCGAGTGAAAAAGTTGCGAGCCACCGATAATCAACAACTTGCCATTCTGGCCTTTGTGTGAATAGGGATCTGGTAGTTTGAGTTGAGAAAAGTAGTTTTTGATGGTGTCGGTCATACAATTTCAATTGTTGCTCTGATTCTACTTGTTGCCCTAATTTTACTCCGTCAAACTTCGCTCTTCCATTCTAACTACTTGCAGCCTGCCGTCAAATCTGGCGTGCAAAAACAGCTCTAAATCCGGATCAATGGTGGTAATAATGGTTTGACCAGTGGTGATTAAATCCAAAATTAAACTCTGGCTGGGTGGGTCAAGCTCAGAAAAAATATCGTCCAGTAGCAGCACGGGGCGCTCTACAGCTTGTTGTTCAACGTAGGCCAACTCCACCAGTTTGAGCCAGAGAACTGCCAGCCGTTGCTGGCCACGCGAACCATACAAGGCAATGTTGAGCGGCTCAGCCGAGTCGTGATGCAGATAGGTAATGAAAAAATCGTCTTTGTGTGGCCCAATCAGAGTATGACCAGCGGCAATTTCTTTTTCTAGGTACTGTTTAATTCGCTCTTCACTGATGACTGACGGCTGATACTCCATCTGCAATTGAATTGGAAAGGTGACGGTTGGGGCGAGGCTGATAAACTTGCGACGGTACTCCTGAATCACTTCGCCGTGTTTGATTAGGTTGATGTTCCAGTACTCCAAGACTGATTTGGATTGCTTGCCTTCGCCAACTAATAGAAGCAATTTATTGCGGCGTTTCAAGACTTGCTCATAGCTTTTCAGCGCTTGCTCGTAGTCGTCATAGAGCATGGCCAGCGGCGCGTCAAAATAGCTACGCCTTCTACCAGGTGAGCCTTCAACCAGCCGCATGTCTTCTGGTCTAAACACTACCACTTTAAGAATGCCGGTGGCTTTGCGTTGCTGACGGCGCACTTCGTTGACTGAAAAAAGCCGGTAAGCCGCCCGTTGGCCGTTGACCAGGCCTTTGGTCAGTAAAATTTCGAGCGTTTGCTGTTCTTGATTGACCAAGGAGTTTTCTGCTAAGGCGGCAGCAGTTTGGTCGTACAAACTTGGTTTTGCCTCTGTCTGCACCACGCCTTTGACCCTAGCTAGTTCTTGGTCAAGCGCCACCATCTCAGCAATTTTGAGCGCGCGGAAACTTTTGCCTGTCGAAAGTAGAGAGATTGCCTCAAGAATAGAGGTTTTGCCGCTGGCATTAGAGCCAATAATCAA
>PFDH01000042.1 GCA_002772705.1 Candidatus Pacebacteria bacterium CG10_big_fil_rev_8_21_14_0_10_44_11
AAGAAAAAAATTATCCTCATCACGGGTGCAGCAGGATTTATTGGTGCGAATTTAATTCGACAATTAATCAATCAAGATGTTCAAATTCACTTGCTACTAAAAACGTCAACCGATCTCTGGAGAATTAATTCATACGTCAAACAAAAAAGAGTAGTAATTCATTTTTCCGATTTTGGTGATATACAAGCGTTAACAAAAACAGTACAAAAAATCCAACCATCAGTGATCTATCACTTGGCTGCGTATGGAGCTTCGCACTGGCAAAATGAGCCGCAGCACATCTTTGAAACCAATATTTTTGGCACTCTTAATCTGCTCACTGCCTGCCAGACCATAAATTATCAATTATTTATAAATAGTGGCTCATCTTCTGAGTATGGTTACTCCAACCAACCAATGACAGAAGAGCTGACTCTTCACCCCAATAGCTACTATGGGATTGCCAAGGCTACCCAAACCCTACTAGCTAGTTACCTTGCCCAAGCAGAAAACAAACCAATTGTGACGATTCGGTTATTTTCAGTTTATGGACCATATGAAACTGCTGGTAAACTCTTTCCTACACTTTTCCGAGCCATCTCCAGCCAAACTCCAATTACCCTAACTAACAAAAAAGCGGCTCATGATTTTATTTTTGTCGGTGATGTTGTAAGCGGTTTACTGCAGACCGATGTTTTAGCTCAATATCCAGGCCAAATCATCAATTTTGGCACCGGTATTCAAACTAGTTTAGTTGAAGTAGTTAAAGTTGCAGAAAAAGTGACTGGACAAAAAGTAAGAGCTACCTGGGATAAAACCAAAGCTCATCGTTGGGATAACTCTAATTGGGTAGCAGACACAACCAAAGTAAAAACCATTCTGCCCTGGCATCCACGATCATTTGCTGATGGACTTTCAAACTATTGGCAGTGGTATCAACAACACCAATCTATATATTAAGAGATGGTATAGTATGCTTTAGTATGCCAAAACCTTCTCTTGTTTCGCCTTGTTTGTTATGCGGTTGCACTGATCAAAAAGATTACACCAAACTGTACCCTGCATATCTCCCAAAAAATGCTTTAACCTCAGCCACATTTTCTGCGCGACGATTGCCAGACAAAATTCATTACCAATTAGTTCGGTGCAAAAATGACGGCTTAGTTCGCTCAACACCAATTTATTCCCAGTCAATTATTAGCAACTTGTATCAAAAGAGTGAGCTCAACTATCAAGATCAAGTAGTCAACTTGACTCAGACGTATCTAAAAAGCCTTTCTCCGGTCCTATCAAAGTTGGATACAGACTCAGCTATTCTTGAGATTGGGTGTGGGTCGGGCTTTATGCTTGAAGCGCTGAGAAAAAAGGGTTTCACTCGGTTATTTGGCATTGAACCAAGTCATTCAGCAGCTGAGCAAGCCAAAACTAGCATTCGACAAAAGATTATTACTCAACCCTTCTCAAAAAAAGCTATGGGAATAAAGCAGTTTGACCTCATTTTGTTATTGCAAACACTAGATCATTTGCCTAATCTAAACCAGTTGCTTGAAGATTGTTATGATGTGCTTAATCCTGGGGGCTATATTGTCTCGGTGCATCACAACGTTGAGTTTTGGTTGGTAAAACTCTTGGGCGAGAGGCATCCAATTTTTGACATAGAACATCTTCAGCTGTTTTCAGAAAAAACTTCGGCAGCACTATTTGAAAAACATGGATTCCTAACAGTTGCAATCAATTCCCCAACCAACACCATTTCCTTATCTCACTTGCTGTGGTTGCTACCTCTTCCGACAATGATCAAAAAAGCTGTTGTTCCGCTGCTTAAACGTGTCCCTATTTTTAATCCTATCTTCAATCTAAAATTAGGCAATGTTTCAATTGTTGTCCAAAAACCAAGAGTAAATGCGTAAAATGATAAAAAAATTGACTTCATCCCAAATTCAGTTGCGAAGACGCTTGCTTGAGTTAGCCTTTGATAACCAGTCATCTCATCTAGGCTCAAGCTTTAGCACTCTTGATATGTTGACAGCTATTTATCAAGCAAAGCGAAAAAAAGATTTGTGTGTGCTTTCAAATGGACACGCTGGGTATGCACTCTATGTAGTACTTGAAAAAAATAAATTACTGACAATACAGAAAGGTGATAAACTGCCGGTACATCCTGAAAAGGCGCTCAACAAAGCCATCACGGTCTCTTCTGGGAGTTTGGGACAGGGATTGCCCATCGCGGTGGGACTGGCTTTAGGTAATCCAAACAGCAATGTTTTTTGTACTATTAGTGACGGTGAGGCGACAGAAGGCAGTATTTGGGAAGCCTTACGACTAATTCAGGACTTGCCTGTAGTAAATATAATGATTTTGGTAAACGCCAATGGTTGGGGAGCATATAGTCAAATTAACCTGAAAACCCTTCAGAAGCGACTGCGTGGCTTTGGTTTTGCTATCGCTAGTTGTGACGGACATAATCTGAGCCAATTAACTAAACACATGTACAATTTTGTAAAAACGCGCCAACCACAGTTACTTTTTTGTCAAACTTTAGTTAACCACTTTCCTTTTTTACGTGGTCAAGATGCTCACTACCACGTCATGAGTAAAACTGAATACTCACAAGCAATTTCAAGTTTGGAGCAGCAATGAAGATGCGCAAATTATTTGCAGACTTAATCCAAGCAGAAATGCAACAAAATAAAAATATAGTTGTGATCGCGGGTGACCTAGGTTATAAAATGTGGGACGAGGTTAAATGCAGTTTTCCCGATCGCTTCATCAATGTTGGTGCCGCTGAACAAAGTATGCTGGGAGTAGCAATAGGCCTGGCTCTTTCAAAAAAAATTCCAATCGTGTACTCAATCACGCCATTTTTATTGTATCGACCATTTGAGACCATTCGAAATTATGTTCATCATGAAAAAATTCCTGTTAAATTAATAGGTGGTGGACGCAACAAAGAGTATGGAGATAATGGTTTTTCTCATTGGGCAGAAGAAGACACGAAAATTATGAGCATCTTCACTAATATTTCCGCTCATTGGCCAAAATCAAATCAAGAACTTAAAAAACTATTTGAAGAAATGATTGTTACGCCTGCCCCATATTATATTAATCTTAAAAGATAAAGACATGCGGCGTAAAAATAATTTTCTTTCCGTGATTATTGCCAGTTACAGAGATGAGCTAGCAATTCCCATCATGTATCAGCGACTAAAAAAGATAGTTAAATTGTTGAATGTTACGTATGAAATTATTTTTGTCAACGACGGTAGCCCGGATAATTCAGAGGCAGTACTTTCAGCCTTAGTTAGATCAGATTCGCAGGTAATTGCCATACATCATACTCGCAATTTTGGATCACAAATGGCTTTTACTAGCGGGATGGCGATTGCTAAAGGCGATGCGGTAATTTTATTAGACGGAGATTTGCAAGACCCGCCCGAATTAATCCCACAGTTATATCAGCGCTGGTTAGAGGGATTTGAAGTTGTTTATGGAGTCAGAACTGAACGACGGGGCGTATCCTTAATTCAACCGCTATACAAACTGTTTTATCGGATATTTCGCTTAATGTCATATATAACTATTCCCCTAGATTCTGGTGATTTTTCACTCATTGATAAAAGAGTAGTTTTAATCCTACAAAAATTCCCAGAACGTGACAGATTTTTACGAGGTCTAAGAGCCTGGGTAGGATTTAAACAAGTTGGTGTGTCGTATATTAGGCCCGATCGATTTTTTGGTTCTAGCACTAACAACTGGATTAAAAATTTTCAGTGGGCAACAAAGGGCATATTTTCTTTTTCTTTTGTGCCCTTACAATTAATGACGCTTGGTTCACTGGCCACCTTTTTTCTGGCAATTATTGGCATTATTTTTCAGGTGATTTTGCGCCTCATCTTACCAGATGCGCCAGCAGGAATTAGTACAGTAATTGTGGTAGTGCTTTTTTTAGGCTCAATTCAATTATTGGGACTAAGTATTATAGGCGAATACATCGCTAAAATATTTGAAGAAACAAAACAACGACCCCCATATATTGTCAAAAAGATTGATAAGCGAAGAAGGTGAAACTCGTGCAAATCAAACGGATTGAAGCAGGCTCAGTTTTTGATGGACTGCTGACCGCTGTAGTTGTTAGTTCTTTGATTGCTATGGGCATGGCATTAATTTACTTAGTTTCTAGAACAGGACTACCAATTGATCATTTAAGTATTCTTAAGGCACTGAGTGTATCTTTGTTTGTGGTGAATGCTCCGGCCTGGGTGATAGTTCACCACGGATTAAAAAGAATGATGAGTTCGATCCAAGCCGAATATGCCACAGTGCTTCTGGGAATTCTGCTTAGTTTGGCTCTGATTGGCTGGCTACTTCCCACTGCCACAATCCTACTCATTCCGATTTTCTTTGTTGGTGGCGTCACCTGTTGGATAAACTGTACCCAGTGGTGGGGTCAACATCAAACTAGTTATTTGATGATTTGTTTTTCTACGCTGTTTGGTTTATGGATTGGCGCTAGTGTTTGGTCACAAGGCAACCTGACTCCGTTTATTTGGGAAAAAATACTCGATCAAACTGTCCACTCAGAAACACTTTTTCACACCAGCATCACTAATATGCTTCGTTACTACCAAGTTCCCAGCACCGGTCTTGATGGTCTTCCAAAACTTCAATATCACTACGGCAGTCATCTTTTGTTTGCAGCTGTATCAAAACTACTAAACACCAGTAGTCTTAACTTTTATCAACTGGGGTATCCGGTCATATTTTTTCCATTACTTTCAGTCAGCTTAATCAATGCAGTGACACAGCTTCGCCAAGTCTTTTGCAGAAGAAAAGTAACCAAGTCAGTAGGTTTTGGCAAATTATTTTGGATTATATCTGTAGTTTGGCTGATTGGGGTATTGCCTACACCACTACTGTATAAACTTGGTATGCCTCCGTTACTCTTTTTTAGTGAATCTTATTGTGTCGTCATGAGTTTTAGCTTGTTACTGTTTTCTATAATTGCAGCACGCTTACAAAGTAAAATTTCAATTAAACAACCATCGTCAATTGTTAGCTTATTTGTTCTCCTTTTTTTTATACTCTGTATTGGTCTGATTAAAATTTCCCACCTGTATTTTTTTGTTTTAACCAGTTGGTATTATGTCATCAGGACCCGTCAAAAATCTGCTTGGCTGTTGGCTACTCTGGTTGTCTTGTCCATTGGCAGTTGGTTTGTCTACAGAGAGGTTTTACTACTAGATCATGCAGGAGGATTCTGGTTATTTTTTTACTTTACTCAAATAATTACCCTCAAGTGGTTGCCAGTTTGGCTAATTATTGGGCTTGGCTCAACTTGGGCATACCTAATATTTGTGTTGTTGAGAAACAAACACTATACGCAAAATAGTTGGCTTGATTTAGAGCTAGTTGGGTGGGTAACTTTTATTGGGATCTTGCCCCCAGTATTGTTTAATTTAGGACCAAACGCCAATTACTTTGTTGACGCTACAAGGTGGTTGTCGTTCATATTGATTCTGAGTCAAACACAAACTCTAGAATCACTGATCAAAAATAGATTGGTAGTAACAGGCTCGTGGTTTGCGTATACTGCAGTTAGGATTGGAACCCTGCTTGTACTCGCAATTTTCGGAGGCAGCTTTTTGTTTAATTTTTCTGCTCCATTTGAAAAAATGTATAAGGATCGAAACCAGGCACTGATAGTAACTGCAGAAACTAATAGACAAGCTATATTGCAAAAATTAAAATACCTGGGTGAAACCACACATTTGCCAAAAACTGCTCTCTATATGGCAGAAAGTTCTCCTTTTTGGCATGATCAAGCACCCTGCAGTGACTCAGGCCTTCTTGTCACAGGCTTATCTGGATACTCGCTGCTTGAAGGTATGCCCAATCAAAAGTGCAATTACCGCAAATATGCCTATTCACTCTATGAACAAAGGCCAAAAACGTTATCGATTAACAATCTATCAGAATTATGTCAGTACGCTCAAAATCGTGGATTTGCCAAAGTAATTGTATTTACAATAATAGATCAGACCATTGAGTGCCAATAGTACCGAAAAAAAGCAAAAATGTATGAAGTCTTTAGAAAATAATATTGCCATATTTAATATTGATGTCACAAAAAAAGGTCAGTACCTCTACACTGACGCCCAAAACGTCTCAGCGCAGATTGCCACTACTAGACAGTCAACAGAGATTATTCGGCTTATTAAAGATTATATTGGAACCGGAAAAACAATTTTAGATATTGGCGCAGGGGATGGAACCTTTACCATTGAACTATTTAAGACAGTTTCTCCAAAGCTAATCGTTGGTTTTGATCCTGCTAGTCAAGCAATTCGCGCTGCTAGGAAAAAAATAAAATCCAGCTTTAAAGGCAGGATTGTCTTCAAAATCCTCAATATTTATGATCTCACCCGGTACTTTAAAAAGGGAGAGTTTGATGTCGCGGTCGTGAGGGGAGTGCTCCATCATTTAGATGATGTTCAGGCGGCAATCACTCAGATCGGCAAAGTAGTAGATCAAGTGATCGTCTTAGAACCCAACGGCTACAACCCAATTTTAAAAATAATCGAAAAAGTTTCGTCCTACCACCAGCGACACGATGAAAAATCGTACTGGCCCCCACACCTACTGCAATGGTTCGGGCGCCAGGGATATAGTTTAGTGGAGCAGCGATTTGTCTGTATTGTGCCGTATTTTTGCCCAAGCGCGCTTGCAAGAGTTCTTAAATGTATTGAGCCTTTTTTTGAAAGACTGCCCTTGATCAGACGATACTACACCGGCACTAATGTATTTTTGGTAAAAAAATAAATCTGGTTCATTCTCAAAGTCTGAAGCGATTTTGCTTTCCCTAACGCAAGTCAGTATAGTTAAGAAAGCCATATGACCATTCTCTCCACCCTCATCACCAGCATCATCGAAGGTATCACCGAGTTCTTGCCGATTTCTTCAACTTTTCATTTATTGATGACCCAGCGGTTGCTGGGGATTGCAGAAACCGAGTTCGTAAAGCTATTCAGCGTCTTTATCCAGGCGGGTGCCATTTTAGCAGTTGTCCTGCTCTATGCCAAAGATCTCTGGCATGATAAATGGCTGGTTATCAAGGCCAGTGTCGCCTTTGCCCCCACCGCGCTGGTTGGCCTCCTGCTTTATGACGTAATTAAAAATGTTTTTTTCGAGTCTCAAGCGGGGATTATCTATGTCTTCATCTTGGTCGGCCTTCTCTTCATTCTCTTAGAAAAGTTTCTTTCCAAACAAAAAGATCCGCTCAACAAAGTAATCGCCGATATTGGCTACCGCGATGCCTTGATTATTGGCGGCGCCCAAGCCTTAGCCGTAGTGCCGGGTGTTTCTCGGGCAGGAGCAGTAATTGTGGCGATGATACTGCTCAGGTATCGCCGGCCTGATGCAGCTAGGTTTTCATTTATTCTCTCAATTCCAACCATTTTCGCTGCGTCCGCCTTAGATTTATTCGAAATGCGAGCCGTAGCTTTTGCTTCATTCTCAAACGTTGGGCTGCTGTTGCTTGGCTTTCTGGGGGCCTTTATCAGCGCTCTGTTCATTGTCAAATGGTTTATCAGCTACCTCCAAGGCCATTCGCTAGAAATCTTTGGTTGGTACCGGATCGGCATCGGCTTGATTCTCCTTTTTCTGCTTGGCAAATAAAAACCCCCCACTTTTTAGGGTGAGGGGTTAATGTTTCACTTAATAAATAATTAATTAATTATCAAATGAGCGGTGTGGGCGATCACCACCACGGTGATCTCCGCCACCAAAGCCACGTCCGCCGCCACCAAAGCTGCGTCCGCCGCCGCCGCCACCACCAAAGCCACGATTCTCTCGGGGCGCTTGAGGTCGAGCTACGTTAACAATGATTGCTCTGTCATCCATTTGCTGGTTGTGCATTGCTTCTATTGCTTTTTGAGCAGCTTCCTCTGTGGTGTAAGTGATAAAACAAAGACCTTTGAATCTACCTGACATTCTGTCAGTAATCCAACGTAAGTCCTCAATCTCACCATATTGGCTAAATACATTTCTGACCTCGTCTTCGGTCAGATTATAAGAAAGGTTACCAACGAAAATTTTCTTTGGGTTGGTTTCTTGAGATGATTCGTTCATCTACACTCCTATACACTCAGACTAGCTGAGTTTATTATTACTCAGTCTTCAACATTATGAACGGTAGAGAGAAAGTTGTTTGAGGCACTCAACTCTTACAGTAATAAGTTAGAAAGACAGGCTATAGTATAGCACGAGGTTTTGGAAATAGCCAGAGGGAAGAAATATATCTTGCGAGATGGCTTAGACTTCATGATTAGGCTATTGCCAATTTAAATTTTGATTTTGAACCAGCGAACTCCTTACATGTATAAATGTTAGGGATTCTCCGGGCGATATCTCGAGGAACAGAAAAATAAGTAAATACCGCATCATTGACAGTATCTTCCAATTCATCCTTACTCCCAGCAAAGGTCATTAGTCCCAAATAATCATCAGAATAAACTGAAAAACCAGTTTGATTTTTTTCTATTCTAAGATCTAAAGATTCAGGTAAACGAAGATGTTTTGGAAAATATTTTTGTGGATCTTTTTTCAAA
>PFDH01000029.1:0-147 GCA_002772705.1 Candidatus Pacebacteria bacterium CG10_big_fil_rev_8_21_14_0_10_44_11
TTACCGCCACCGTGGCTCACTCTCAAGCTAAATCTGTAGTCGGTATCAGTTTTCCCGATCAAGTGGTGGGACAAGGCAAGGTTAGACAATTTAAGGTGCAGTATGAGATTCCGAATATGGTTACCGTAGCCGGTCAAGTGCTGGAGG
>PFDH01000029.1:179-8345 GCA_002772705.1 Candidatus Pacebacteria bacterium CG10_big_fil_rev_8_21_14_0_10_44_11
GCCCCTCACCAGTCCTAATCCGTATAAATCTCACACCGTCATTTTGAAAACGCCGCTGCGGTTTGGCCGGGCAGTGCGGGTTAAACCCGAACCAGCCTCGATTAATCTAGAAAATCAGCAGTTGGTCACCACTTTTAACGAAACAAATCCTCAAACCATTTCCGCTTTTTTTGGCGATACGCAAATTTATTCGATGACCCTTCGATATAACCTAGAAAATAACACTAGCAGTCCAAACTTGGCTCAAATCGCTTTACCCCCCGACACCTCTTTTCAACGAGTTTCGTACTACTCACTGGATCCACCGACAACTGACATTAAACGCGATGAAGACGGCAACTGGCTGGCCACCTATCAACTGGCTCCCAACACCGCTCAAACAGTTCACCTTCAGGCTGATATCCAAGTGACGCTGGATCCTAACTCGCTGGTGCCAATGATTGAACCAACTTCAAGTTTGACCGCTGAAAAAAAATACTGGGAAACGAGCAACAGTGCCATTCAGAAAGTGATTCAAAATAAACAATCGGTTGGTGACCTGTATCAGTTTGTGCTGCAAACCCTGAGTTATTCGTACGATAAAGTTAAACAGAATGTCATCACCAATCGGCTGGGGGCGGTGGGGGCTTTGGCCAACCCAAACCAAGCCGTCTGCCAAGAGTTTACCGATCTTTTTATTACCCTAACCCGGGCTAAAGGGATTCCTGCCAGGCGACTGACTGGCTATGCTTACACCCAAAACTCAGCCTTGCGCCCATTAAGTCTAGAAGCCGATGTGCTGCACGCTTGGCCAGAATACTTTGACTCAGAAAATAAGCTTTGGCGGCCAGTCGACCCAACTTGGGAATCAACCACCGGTGGGGTTGATTACTTTACTCAATTTGACCTTAATCACGTCGTCTTTGCCATCAATGGAAAGTCCAGCACCACCCCATATCCGGCCGGTTCATACAAAGGGACTGATCTCAACACTAAAGACGTTGAGGTCACCTTTGCAACTAGTTTTCCAAAGTTAAAACCAGATCTGAGCATCACCACCAAACCAGTCAAAACGTTTGGTTTGTCTATTCCAGGAAAAAATAGTTTGATGATCATCAATACCACTGGCCAAGCCTGGTACGATCTGACCTTAACTTTTAAGAGTGCTGATTCAAACCTCACGCTTGGTCAAACCCAAGTTTTTCTGCCAGTGATTTTGCCTTTTCAATTAATTGAGTTGCCGTTTGATACGATGTCAACCAACTGGCAAGCTAGCCAAGTTGCTGTATCATATAACTTCAGTGTCAAAGACAGTCAAGACAGCCATGAAGGATCAATCAGCGTCCAAAGCGGACCCCCAATCGTCAAATACCTCACCGAGCAAAATCTCTCCATTGGCCTGGTTATCGGCGGTGCCGTCGGTATCTTTGGCACCGGGAGTTTATTGGTTTTTAGACCAAGACGAAAACGTTCTCTACGTCGGTAAAGCCAAGTCGTTGCGCAGACGCATCAGTTCATACACGTATCTTGCCAAGTTACCCGAGCGCACCCTCCAGCTGGTCACCACGGCCAACTCAATCAAAACAATGGTCTTGAGCAGTGAGCTAGAAGCGTTGTTAGTCGAAGCAGAGTTAATCAGAACCTACCGACCTGCTTTCAATATCCTGCTTAAAGATGACAAAAGTCCAATCTACGTTCAGGTCACCAATGAGACCTACCCTCGAGTAAACATGGTCAGAAAAAGCGAGTTGGTCAGTCAGCATCTAAAGGGTACGATCTTGGGGCCATTTCAAAGTGCGTATAAATTGCGGGAAGTATTGCAGATTGCCAGAGATATTTTTCCCTGGTGTAACTTGAGAGGCAGTGGAGAAGTGGCCGAAAAACCGTGTTTTTACTATCATATTGGTTTGTGTTCTGGCGCCTGCATCGGGGAACTGAATAAAACCGAGTATAACGAACAAATCAATCGCTTAATTTTATTTTTGCGGGGTAAGAAAAAAGAGGTCGTAATCACGATTGAACACCAAATGAAGCGGGCAGCTGAACAAGAAAACTTTGAGCAAGCAGCCAGATTGCGCGATCAGTTCAATTTAGTCACCGAGGTGACCCAACCCCAGTATCATCTTAAACCAGACTTGGTTTTGTCCACCGTTCTCACTTCAAAAACCAATCAAGAGCGAGTATTACACCTAAAACGAGTGCTCCACACCTACTTGGCTATTTCTGCTCAGACCAGCCTGAATCGAATCGAAACCTACGATGTCAGTAATATTTCTGGTCAGCATGCCGCGGTCGCAATGGTGACTTTTGTTAACGGTGAACCAGCCAAAGCTGAATACCGCTTATTTAACATCAAAACCCTAAACACGCCCAATGATTACCAGATGATGAAAGAAGCTCTGCTGCGTCGGCAGAACCACCCGGAGTGGGGCAGACCAGACCTGGTGGTGATCGATGGTGGCAAGGGTCAGCTGAGGGCTGCGCTGAGCGTTTGGCAGTGGCGCAACCCAGTGATGAGTATCGTTAAGCGGCCAGACCGGTTGGTAATTCCTGATTTGGCGACAGTTCTGCTTGATGGCTCAAAAACTTTGACCGGTCTGAAGTATCACCTGGTTGAGCTGCCAGCCAGCCATCCAGGTTTGCAATTAATCCAACATATGCGGGATGAAGCCCACCGATTTTCAAAAAAACAGTTCTCCCGCCGCAAACTCAAAGCCATGACGGAGTAGCAGTCATTTTTTCAGGACACTCAGCACCTTCTCCAAGCTTCATAGCTTCATTGAGTCGTTTTGTAAAGTTACACCAGTCTTACTACTATCACTCTCAGCCACTCAAACACCTCTCAGCAAATGTTTATTCTTCAGATCCTCTTGCGCTATACTACTAGTAATGCTCAGACCGTTACTACGCACCGCTATCATTCTCTTGATTCTTGCCTGGTTCTTTCCGACCATTTCTTTTGCCAACTGGCTAACACTAGCAGTTGCCAGCATTGTCTTGACAATCCTCTTTTCGTTAATCAGACCAATTCTGAAACTGGTATTTTTACCAGTCAATGTGGTGACTTTGGGCCTGTTTTCTGTAGTTCTCAATGTGATTTTGCTCTGGTTGACCACGTACCTGGTGCCAGGTTTTGTGATTGAGCCAACTATTTTTTTTGGTTTACCTTTGAACGAATTTTTCACTCTGGTGGCAGTTTCGGCTATAATTTCGCTCCTTCAAGGCCTAGTCAAGATCTTATTGTAAAACTTTGTTTAAGGTATAATACAAACCATGAAATTATTTTTTGGCTTTAGTTTGTTTTTTCTCGTCCTGATTGGCACAGCGGCAAACGTGAACGCCCAAACCACTACGACTTTTTTTGGCGAAGTGCCACTCCAAGAAGCAACCGCTACCGCCGAAGCCAGCGCTACTGCCACTAGCGAGTTGGCTTCACCCTCAGCTGCGGTAATTCAAAAAATTCAAGAGAAAAAAGATCAAGATATCACTGAGCCAGAGGGCAAACAAAAGAGCAAGTTGGAGGCGTTTCTTGACGACAACCCGCCGGAAGAGCTTTCTTGGAATAACTTTTTACAGCACGCTATTCGCTATGCTGTCTCCAAAGGGGTACCGGTTAACACGATCGTTTTAGTTTTGCTCTTTCCACTAGTGGCTTCATTGATTGCTGGCTCTCGCCACATCATCGGCTTGCGTGGCTTTGGCGTCTACATTCCAGCCGTCTTATCAGTTGCCCTGATTTCTACCGGCATCATGGAAGGGATTATCATTTTCCTGGCGATTGTCTTAACAGCTTCAGTGGCCAAAAAATTGATTATTCCGCTTAAATTATCTTATCTCCCCAGAACGGCCCTGCTACTTTGGATGATTTCAATTGGTATTTTGGGCACCATGTTCTTGTCGCCATCTATTAATATGGTCACCTTAATGACGGTCAACATTTTTCCAATTTTAATTTTAGTGCTACTGGCCGAAAACTTTTTGGACGCTCAATCTAGAACCAAACAGACCGAAGCGATTGCCTTGACCGTAGAAACAATTGTCTTGTCAGCGATTGGCGGCTTGATCTTAAAGTGGGAAACGATGCAAAAGCTGGCTTTGTTAGAACCAGAATTATTAATTCTTGGCATTGCCAGTTTAAATATTATCATCGGCAAGTTTACCGGACTTAGAATTAGCGAGAGACTCCGCTTCAGATCCATCATGGAAGAGGAAGAAGAATAATGGACGACGAGTATGGCAGTCAAACCTTCCCACATTTTGGGCATGAACGCGCGCTACCGCTACACCAAGATGAATCCTTCATCGGCGCGACAGTACGGATTTTCCAAATTGCTGACTAAAGATTTGTTAACCGAGTACGGCATCCCTTGCGCCCGCATTTTTCACATTTTCAGTGCGCTCCATGAGCTTGACTCGGTGAAGTGGGAAAGTATTCCCACTCCTTTTGTACTCAAACCGGCCAGTGGCAGCGCCGGCAAAGGCGTTTGGTTAATCAAAAAGAAAATTGAAAACAAACCTGAATGGTTAAATCAAGAAAATGTCGTCCTGACCAAGAACGATTTAGACCTCCATGTCAGAAATATTCTTGACGGCGAGTTTAGCACTTGGGGCTCTGAACACAAAGCCATAGTCGAAGAGTTGATCCCCCCGCATCCAAGTTTGGCCAAGTATTCATATAAAGGCACAGCTGATATTAGAGTGATTATTTTTAACTCAGTGCCGGTGATGGCGATGGCCAGAATTCCGACCAAAGAATCTCAAGGTCGAGCCAATCTCGATAAAGGCGCAATTGCCTTGGGCATCGACATGGCTACAGGTGTCACCACTTATGGTTTATACGGAAAATCGGAGCGGATTACCCACTTTCCCAACTCCAAAAAGAAAGTGAACGGCGTCCTGATTCCCCAGTGGAGCCAAGTGCTTGAAACCGCTGTTACTGCTGCTAACGCTGCCGGCTTTGTCTTTTTGGGTGCTGATTTATTTATTCACCCAGAGCGAGGACCAATGATTGTTGAGTTAAACGGCTTTCCAGGTCTCTCAATTCAAATGGCCAATCATGCTGGCTTGAAACAACGACTAGATAGAGTTGAGGGTCTAGAAGTCAGAAACGCTAAACATGGCGTGAAAATTTCCCAGGCCTTGTTTGCCGAAAGTTTTGCCGACAAAATTAGAACCGAAGAGGGAACACCAATCATTCCAATTCGGCCAATGGTAGAAATTTTTGACGAAAAAAGTCGCCCTCACTCAGCGCTGGCCTTGGTTGACACCAAACGCGATCGATCAATTATCAGCGAAGAATACGCCGATCAGTTGGGCCTGGTAGATTTAGATGATTTGCTCTTTAGGCAGTTAGAAATTTTAGAAGGCAAGCTGCCGGTGGTTTTTATCACCATCAAAATCAAAACCAGAAAGTTTGAGACAGCGATGATGGTCAGTAAACGACTCAACAAAACCAAGCACAAAATTGAGTTGGGCAAGCGGGATCTTGAAGGGTTTTTGATTGGAACCTCACCAGAATGAAGCAAGTCAGTAGTTACACCCCTAGCAATATTTTGGAGGAAAAAACTCGTTTTTTTACTGATCCTGTTTATAATCCTCAGTTTAGATACGAAGTTCCGCTAGAAAAACTTGCCCTGGACGGCTATGGCCAGCCTTCACCAGAAAAATTAGAGAAGGCCAGAGAAATTGTTGAAAAAGCGTTCTATGGCCGAAATGAACAAGATTTAAGAATGCTGGCTGGACCAATTCTTTCACAGCAAGAAGTGTCCGAAAAAGTTACCTTGTTTTTGCGCTTACACAAGCTTGAGAACCGCTACAAAATTAGTTGGTCCTCTTCATATCTTTCTCGCTCCACCACCACGGCTGACACCATTAAACTCAAATCCAGCGCTGAGTTTAGAAAAGAGAGTTTACACGGCATGCTCTATCACGAAATTGGCACTCACGCCTTGCGCCGCATTAACTATGAAAAACAACCCTGGTTCAAAAAGAAGAAAGCCTATGGTTTTTCCAGCTATCTAATCACCGAGGAAGGCTTGGCTTCACTTCACTCGTTGCTACCCAGAACCTTCAAATTAGCCCATAGTTCGGCTTTACGTTACCTATTGGTGGCCTACGCCCAAGAGCACTCTTTTGCCGAAGTCTTTCAGTTTTTAGGCAACTACGTTCAGGATCAAAATCGACGCTGGGGGATGGCGGTGAGACTAAAGCGGGGGATGGAGGATACCTCTCAACCCGGTGGCTACACCAAAGACCTGACTTACTTTGAGGGCATGTTCGAAGTGGCAGCCTGGCTTGATAAGAATAACTACAATTTGTCTCCACTGTATTTAGGTAAATTGGCGGTGGCTGATGTCGAGAAAGCCAAAACGCTTAATCCTAACTTTCAACCGGTGTTACCCAGTTTTTACCTGATTGATCCAAAAAAGTACGCGGCTGATATGCATGAAATATTTGAGTTTAATCATTTGTTGGATTAAAAAAGTTTTCAACTTTTCTCAATTGATATAATAGCCTTGTCAACAAGTCTAATACTTAGCTTTATGAATCAATCTATTTCTTTATCAGCAAAAAAGGTGGCTCTCGGACTGAGTGGTGGCGTTGACTCAGCAGCGGCAGCTCAGTTGTTAGTGGAGCAGGGGTATCAAGTGACGGCGGTTTTTTTGGAGTGTTGGCGAGCACCCGGTTGTCGGTCAGAAGAAGACAGAAAAGATGCTCTGAAAATTGCGTTGGATTTGAACATTCCTTTTCAAGTCCTGGATTTTCGAAAAGCCTACAAAGACAAAGTTGTTGAGTATTTTTTTGCTGAGTATCAAGCTGGCCACACTCCCAATCCCGACGTCTTGTGCAACAAAGAGATCAAGTTTGGTTTATTTTACGACTGGGCGATGGAGCAGGGGTTTGATTTTGTGGCGACTGGCCACTATGCAAAAAACGTCGTGGATACTTCTGGCAAGCATCAGTTAGCGATTCCGAAGGACATGGCAAAAGATCAGACCTACTTTTTGTACTTATTGGAAGAGTCACAGCTTCAGCATATTCTTTTCCCACTAAGTGATCTAACTAAGTCAGAAGTGCGAGAGTATGCTCGTCACCATAACCTGCATGTGGCAAACAAAAAAGATTCGGTTGGGATTTGTTTTATCGGTGATATCAATGTTCATCATTTTTTGAAAGAACGCTTGGGTGAAAATCCGGGTGAAGTGGTGAATACTCAGGGTCGGGTGATTGGTAAACATCAAGGCTTGTGGTTCTACACCATTGGTCAGCGGCACGGCTTTGAAGTCAACAAAAAAATCGTGGTCAAGCTTGCCAACGGATCAGAGTTAGAACGAGACAACATTCCTCCATTTTATGTGATCGCAAAAAAACCGGCGGGGAATCAGTTGGTGGTTGGCTTTGGTGCTGAGACCTATCGACAAATATTTGCGGTTGAAAACCTTCACTTGATTGCCGGCGATAACCTTAAACCGACTAGACTCATGGTCAGGATTCGTCACACTGGTCAGCTCTTAGCATGTAAGGCGAATACTATCGGAACTCGAGTCTTGGTCCATCTACGCAAACCAATTCAGGGTTTGGCTGATGGCCAAGCGGCGGTGTTTTATGTCACCAAAGCAGGAGCAACTTTTTGTTTAGGTGGAGGTACCATTACCAACTAAAACTGGATCTTTAGCTTTCAACCAGTTATACTAGCTAATACGAAAGCATTTTCCTTGGTTCAACTCTATTTTGTCCTTGCCTCAATCACTGGCTTAATTTTGCTGATTATTCCTTTGGTGAGTCTGTTTGAACTTGGCTTGGGTAAACTAATTGGTGTGCGACCATATCCAGAATTTACCGCCCCATATCCGCCAACCTATACTGACTCCCAAAAACTAGCGGACATTGAGCAGTTGACTGAGTCACAAACACAGGCTTTAGCACGTTGGGAAACTGAGTACCAAGCTTGGCAAGATGCGCAATCAAAGTACAATCAAGCAGAACAAACATTCAGAAGAGAAATTGCTCAATCTCTGGCAATGTTGCTCGTTGGTATTCCCGTGTTTTGGATTCATGCGCCGAAAATTTTTAAAAAAGAAAATCCTGACTAACCATTTTTCTCATTTTCTGCCCGTTTATTGGTGAAATTATACTCAAAAATTGCGTAGTTGATCGTGTGAGATTGGGGGTCAATACCTACCGCGA
>PFDH01000029.1:8582-10125 GCA_002772705.1 Candidatus Pacebacteria bacterium CG10_big_fil_rev_8_21_14_0_10_44_11
CTCTTTAACAAGTCAGAGCCTGTCTCAAGACAGGTTCTATAAGATTGAATCTGAAATAAACATGGTGGTAAGACACTGCGGAATTAAATTCGCGGTATTGCCATCATGAATATTCATTTATTTTTGACAGACAATATCCGTTTAATTCCTTTACAACCATTTGATTGCAGCTTCGGTTGCAGTCAAAGAAGTTTAAATTATAAATTCGCTCTGTGCTGCAAAGTATAGAGTTCGCTTTCCATCTCGGAAAGTTTGATAACAAAATTAAACTCTTTATTTGAGAGTTTGATCCTAGCTCAGGATAAACGCTGGCGGTGTGCCTTAGGCATGCAAGTCGAACGGGTCTAGCAATAGACCAGTGGCAGACGGGTGAGTAACACGTAGGAATCTACCCAGTAGTGGGGAATAGCCCGCCGAAAGGCGGGGTAATACCGCATACGCCCGCAAGGGGAACGTCGCAAGACGCTATTGGAGGAGCCTGCGCATTATCAGCTTGTTGGTGGGGTAATGGCCTACCAAGGCTACGACGATTAGCCGATGTGAGAGCATGATCGGTCACAAGGTTACTGAGACACGGAACCTACACCTACGGGTGGCAGCAACCGGGAATCTTGCGCAATGGGCGAAAGCCTGACGCAGCGACACCGCGTGTGGGAATAAGCTCTTCGGAGTGTAAACCACTGTGGCGAGGGAGAAAGTTCTGATAGTACCTCGCTAGAAAGCACCAGCTAACTACGTGCCAGAAGCTTCGGTAATACGTAGGGTGCGAGCGTTATCCGGATTTATTGGGCGTAAAGGGTCCGTCGGCGGTCTGTTAAGTTCATTGTTCAAGCCTGGGGCTCAACTCCAGAAAAGCAATGAAAACTGACAGACTAGAGTTTGTTCGAGGAAGTTGGAATTCTCAGTGGAGGGGTGAAATCCGTAGATATTGAGAGGAACACCGCGCGCGAAGGCAGACTTCTAGGACACAACTGACGCTCAGGGACGAAAGCTTGGGGAGCCAATGGGATGGAGTTCACTCTAGTCCCCTTCAATAGTAATATTGTTGAAAAATATGGCTATATCGGAGAACCTCCTTATGGATTTTATTCGTATCTATGATATGGTAATTTTATGAGGACAACCCCGAGGGAAGTTCAAAAATTTCAGAAAACCTTATTCTGAAAACTATGAACCCCGTAGAGACTACACGCCGTACCCCTAAACTATTTTGTTTAGGGTGAAGATATAGTCCGACCTGCATGGCAACATGCAGCCTTAGATAGAAATGTCTAAGCGCCATAAATTTCTATTATTTATGGTTAATTGCTCATAACTACTATGAGCATAAGTAACACATCGTAGAGACCCCAGTAGTCCAAGCCGTAAACATTCTTTGCTAGCTGTTTCGTCGCAAGACGAGATGGCGCAAGCTAACGCGTTAAGCAAAGCGCCTGGGGAGTACGGCCGCAAGGCTAAAACTCAAAGGAATTGACGGGGGAGCGCACAACCGGTGGAGCATGTGGTTTAATTCGATACAAAGCGAAAAACCTTACCCGGATTT
>PFDH01000043.1:0-6119 GCA_002772705.1 Candidatus Pacebacteria bacterium CG10_big_fil_rev_8_21_14_0_10_44_11
TGCTAACTCAGGGGATAAATTAAAAACTATTCCATTAGTTGCAACAGAAGCTGAAAAAGAAATGAGGAAGGCTTTAACTCCAGATGATACGAGTAAAATTGAAACTATTTGATGCTTCTTTACCCGTACCAGAGTACAAAACTGATGGGGCGGCGGCGATGGATCTTTGTGCTCGGGTTGAGGTAACGGTGCCAGCACGAAGCGTCGGACTAATTCCACTCAACATTGCTCTTCAACTGCCAAAAGACCACTGGGTGTTGTTGGCGGCTCGTAGCAGTTTACACAAAAAAGGCCTGATGATGGCCAACGGCATTGGTGTCGGCGATTATGATTATTGTGGCGATGGCGACGAGTACCACGCCGCTGTTTTCAATTTTTCAGACAAAAAAGTGATAGTTGAAAAAGGTGAGCGAATTGTGCAGATGATTGTGATGCAGCGCGAGCGAGTAGAGCTTGAAGAAGTTGAAAAGTTTAAAACCAAAGACCGCGGCGGCTTTGGTAGCACTGGCAGCAAGTAGTATTCAGCTTTTTCCAGGTATTGACAAAACATTAGAGTGCGTAGCCGCTTAATTTATTTACGTATTTTGTGTATGCTAACTGCATGGTTAACTCAGAAAATACAACCACTAAAGAAGTGCGTCCCAATTCCAGCAATAATTCGATTTTTTCAAGAATTAGAAACAATTTTAATGGCAATCAAGCTGATCCGACTTATTTAGTTAATCCTTCCAGGAGGTCTTTCCTAAGAGGGGCGGCTGGAGTGGCTGCCACATTTGCATTGGGCAGTGCGGCATCTCCACACACTGGACAACCAGATAATCCAAACGAAGCCGCCACAACTGCTCCAGCTCAAACTGTGGAACCACCCGTTGCTGCTGGAGAAACAGTAGAACCAGAAAAGTCAGTCACACCCCTTATCCTGGATATTTTTAATGCTCCGGCTTTTTTTGACAAAGTTATTGCAGAACAATCTCAGACAACTGGGGTGGATGCACAAACTGTCTTAAATAAATTTGGAGTGACTGAGGATTGGACATTTTTTGACTTTAAGAATGCCACTCCTGAAAATGAGGCTGAGAGTACAATTCTGCTTTTGACCGCTCTCAAATCGCATTATGCATCTCACGGTGAAAACGTTGATGCTGTGAGGGCGCACACTGCTAGATTTTTAAACACTCCTGATGTTCAGGCAAAGCACGGCAGTATTGAGGAAGCATTTGGTTTTGATTCTATTGAAACGGATGAGTTGGGTAACCCTACTTTGTGGTTACGGGTATCACCTGAGATTTTTGATCAACTATTGGCACAGTCTAATCAATCAGTAGTGAACATGAGTATTCAACTTGGTAAAGTTGGCATTAAGTATGAATTATATAAACAAGTTAGAATGAACCCCGACATAGAGTACCCAACTAAAAGCCAGCGACGAATAGGCGACAACGTTGCCGCCACTTACTTTGATGGTGAAAACAATCAAATAAGCAAAGAGGAATATGACGAGCTAGAGCGTTTAGCATCCGAGAAAAAGGTAGTGCTTGGTGAGAATCCAACGGATAGAGATTTACTCATGCAGGATGGATACATTAAAGAGAGGGCGTACGATAATCTCAAGCTGATGGTAGAATTGGCTACCAAGTACCCCGATAAGATTCTGGTCGTAGCTGCAGGCAATCCTGGTGCGACCGTTGCTACTTTTCCTGATTTGAGAGAAGCTCGAGCTAAGTTGGATGAAGAAGGTTTGTGGCCGCCCAACTTATTTACTGTTGGGTATGTAGATGAAGGGCAAGACGGATATCAAGGTCCAGCGGAGTATGGTGCTGATTTCTATGTTTGGTATAAAGATATTCAATTAATTAGTGATGAAGACCCTGCCTCGAGCTATGCCACCCCAATGGTAACCGAGATTGTCCGTCATTTACAAAGTTTAGGGTTGAGGGATCCAAAAGATATCCGCAAGGCCTTAACTGGCATGTCCATCGATATTAATACTCCTGATCATAAAACATACATTAAGGGTAATGATAGTCGGCCATACTACATGATTGATTTTGGCAAAGTTAAGCGCGCTTTCCAAATACCTATTGAACCTGACGAACTCAGAGTTGAGTAGGTTGGTCACTTCAGTTTCTCCAGTAACAAAGTTTAACACTAACAACTGTGATAGCTTATACGATGGCAGCGGGAATGAGAGAATGCTCAGGCATTCCATAGTTTATTTTGTTTGTCAATTATTGATTTAGTACAACATGTTGTGGTTGGATGATTTGTATTCCATATGTCACGTCACCCTTTTGAACAAGCAAATGACCAAGTCCATCGCCTCAGAGTGACTGACAGCTTGTTGGTCAATAATGAGTCAGGGCAAGCGGTAGATTTTTTACCGACTTTAGCAGTTGGTGAAGTCAATGAGGTGGAGACAGAATTAGATAGACCAGGAACAATTGATCGTCAGAAACTGGGCGATGAATATAACGATGTGATGGTGTTGCTATTAGCCATTCTTCAAAATCGTTTCCCAGAAATGCAGCCGTCTGAGCAACTAGATGGGGTTAACGGTTATGGTCGTCACTCAGCTGCACTTGAAAATCTCAAGCCAGTTGTGGCTGAAAGTGGCAGTGATCCTAAGGCGTTAATTGAATCTCTCCGTCGTTTGTGGTCGATTGCTATTCATCTGCCAGTCCCTTTTGTTGGATTGGATACATTTAGCAATACAATAGACAAGGTTCTTGGCAATCGACCGCCAACGTTTTATAACGGTACAGATCCATTAACCGGAAAAATACTATTGGGTGATGAAGCGTCTGCCGCCTTTACTCACTTTGAAAAAGTTGGCAGAAAATTAAGAACACACGTAGGCAGAACACTCCGGCCTGAGGACTGGCAGCCCTATTTTGGGGAGTTTGCCGGGTGGCAAAATTCAAGCAGTAACTTGGCTGTATTAGAACACAGGTTGAACCAAAGTCAGCCTGACCGTGATATAGTGGTTTCAAAGCCAAGCGGCCTGATTTTTGAACAGACCGTTATTTGACAAGGAACACTATGTTAACAAAGGGTTTTCTAATCACTTTTGAAGGTGGCGAAGGCGGTGGAAAAACCACCCAGATTGTTCGGCTGCGGGATAAATTAACCAAGTTGGGGAAAGATGTCATCGTTTTGCGAGAACCCGGTGGCACGGTCATCAGTGAGCAAATCCGCGAGGTTGTCCTTTCGGCCAAAAACGCCGGCATTGCCTACACGACCGAAGTCTTGTTGTTCCAAGCTGCCCGTGCCCAAATTTACCGTGAGATTGTTTTACCATCACTCAAGGCTGGTAAAGTGGTACTGATTGATCGCTCACGCGACAGCAGCGTGGTTTACCAAGGAATTGTGAGGGGTTTCGGGAAAGATTTGATAGAACAGCTCAATGATATTTCCACCAAAGAAACGTACCCAGATCTTACACTATTGCTTGATGTAAACGTCAAAGATGGTTTGAAGCGAAGGGAAGAATCTGGCTCCGCCAACCGGTTAGATATGGAAGACACCAGCTTTCACGATAAAGTTCGCAAAGCCTATCAGCAACTGGCCAAAGACGACAAAAAAAAGCGCTGGGTGGTGATTGACGCTAACAAGACAATTGATGAAGTTGACGCCGCTATTTGGCAGGTGGTTGAGAAAAAAATCAACTAACAATCCACAAGCCAAAACGCAACTAATTTGCCCCTTGCATTTCGCATATTGGTTACATATACTAATAACTCTAGTGCCAGTCACTAGTTTTTTTTTGCCAGTTTCTCAACAGAAGCACCGCCGCCGCGGGCTAATTCGCGGATTGTATTCAGGTATTTCCCCTCTCTAGAGGGGATTTTTTTTATCTCGTCGCAAGCGGGATGAAACACAAAGGGGCGCGTATGCAAGAAAAGCCATACCAAAAAGTGTCAAGCTATGAGGGTCGGAAAGGTGAGGTAAAAAAAGTAGTCTTACTTTACTCGGGCGGGCTTGATACTTCGGTGATGCTGAAATGGATCCAAGATCAGTACGGGGCTGAAGTGATTGCGCTGACCATTGATATTGGCCAACAAGCTGATGACCTGGAAAAGATTCGACTAAAAGCGCTCAAACTTGGGGCGATTGAAGCCCTGGTGGTCGACGCCAAAAAGGAATTTGCCTATCACTACTTGGCTAAAGGCATTAAAGCTAACTCGCGGTATCAGGGTCGCTACTACATGAGTACACCAATGGGCCGGCCGCTATTGGCTAAGCTGGCAGTTGATGTAGCCAGGCAGTATGGCGCTGACACCATTGCCCACGGTTCAACCGGCAAGGGCAACGATCAAGTTAGAATTGAGGGTTCAATCTTAACTTTGGCACCCGAAATGAAAATTATTGCGCCGGTGCGCGAGTGGAGTATGGGCAGAGATGAAGAGTTGGTCTACGCCAAAGAAAATCACATTCCAGTCAAGCAAACCGTTGACAGCCCGTATTCGTATGATGACAACATGTGGGGAGTGACTGGTGAGAGTGGCGAGATTGAGATTCCTTCTGTTATCCCTCCGTTAGAAAAAATTCTGCAAGTTTGCACGCTGCCAGAAAAAGCGCCAAATAAATCCCAGTACATAAAACTACGATTCGTGAAGGGGTTGCCGGTGGGGCTTGATGGGAAAGAATATGACTTGGTTGAACTGATTGGTCGGTTAAACAAAATTGGAGCAAAACATGGAGTTGGCATTGCTCATCACATCGAAGATCGCTTGGTGGGGCTGAAAGTCCGCGGTTTGTACGAAGCACCAGCGGCAGAAATTATCATCAACGCTCATTTCAACTTGGAAAAGTACGTTTCGACCAGAGAAGAAAATGGCTTCAAAACCCTGGTTGATACCAAGTGGGCCTATCTTTGCTACGGCGCCCTGTGGTACGAGCCGCTGATGGCCGATTTGAACGCCTATATTGACCAAGTGAACGAGAAGGTCAGCGGCATGGTAACAGTCAAACTCTACAAAGGTATGGCCGAAGTAGTGGCGGTTGATACAGCTAATACTTTGTTTGACCCCAAATTAGCCACTTTTATGAAAGATACTAGTTTTAATCAGAATGCTTCGCCAGGTTTCATCGAGATTTACACCCTGCAGATGCGCTTGGCCCAAGAAACCCAGCGGTTTGCTTTATTAATGATCGGTGAAGATAAAAATAAGAAAAAATTCTTGCCGCTGATTGAACGGCTGGACAAATTAGGTTTCCATTTTTATGCCACCGAAAAGACTCACAAGTTTTTGAAGAAGAGCAAGGTTGCATCGGTGATGCTCCATAAAATGCACAGCGGAGGAAAGCCAAACCTGGAAGACATTCTAAAGCAGAATGTCTTGGATCTGATCATCAATGTGCCATATAACGGAACCACAACTGGCTCGGAAAAGGATGAGGCGGTAATCAAGGAATGGGCGGTCAAGAATGATATCAAGCTGATCACCGATTACCAAACTACTGAGAACCTGGTGCGTGAGTTAGAGAAGCGAATGGTCGTTAGGGTGAAGAAAAGTTAGTAGCTAATTGTGAGGGCAGCGGCCACCGCGGTGGCCGCTGCCAAGTGGTGCCAGGAAACAAAGTATGAATGAATATTGGAATATCAAAGCTGAACTGCTGCAGCGGATTAAAATAAATGGTGGCTGGACCAATTGCCATGCTCATATTGATCGGGCTTACACCATTACTGAAAAGACTTTTGCTTTGAGCAATCAGTTGAGGAGTGAAAAGTGGGCGCTCAACGACCAACTTCGAAAAGCTTCAACCGTTGACCAAATTTATAGTCGAATGGCTCGGGCAATTGAGCGAATGCTGGAACAGGGCGTCACAACCATGGGTAGTTTTATTGATGTTGACTACAAGATTAAAGACAAGGCAATTAAAGCGGCAATCAAAGTTCGAGAAAAGTATAAAAGTGAGCTGACTATTAAATTTCTCAATCAGTCAAGCAACGGTTTGTTTAATGAAAAAAAAGAAGCCTGGCAATGGTTTAAGGTGGGAGCTGAGTTTGTTGATATTATTGGTGGCTTGCTTAAAGCTGATGCTCTCAGAGAGGCTGAACATCTAGACATTTTGCTTGGTACAGCCAAACAGATGAACAAAATGGTGCACGTTCATAT
>PFDH01000043.1:6131-13364 GCA_002772705.1 Candidatus Pacebacteria bacterium CG10_big_fil_rev_8_21_14_0_10_44_11
TATTTCGCAAGAGCATGAAACAGAACTGCTGGCTAAAAAAACAATCGAACACGGTTTGCAAGGCAAGGTGGTTGGCATTCACGGTATTTCGATCAATGCCAGACCAAAAAAAGATCGAGAAAAAATCTATCGCTTAATCAAGAAAGCTGGACTAATGTTTATCAGTTGTCCCATTTCTTGGCTCAATGAACGGCGGAGTGAAGAGTTAACTCCAACTCACAATCCAATCACCCCCGTTGATGAAATGTTGCACCATGACATCACAGTTGGCATTGGCACCGATAACATTGCCGACATTTGGATGCCATTTAATGATGCCGATCTGTGGCTGGATCTACGGGTATTACTTGAAACGGCCAGAATTCACGATTTGGAAGCTTTGACTAACATTGCTTCATCAAATGGTAGAAAAATATTAGGAATTTCCTGATGAAATCAGTTCCATTTTATAATCCAACCAAATCATATCAAGAAAACTTTATTAAAGGTCCGTTTGGCGTTTTTTCAAACAACCAAACTCTCAAACACCTTGGAGAGCCTCAGCATCGATTCTTGGATTTTCCGGTTTATCAGCCATTTGGAATACCGGCTGGATCGTTAATTAATGCCAATTTTGTTCAGGCCGCATTCAAAAAAGGCTTTGACCTTTGCGTTTACAAAACTGTTCGAACTCGGGTCTATCCTTGCCATCCGCACCCAAATATTTTGGCGGTGCACGTAGTGGGCAAAGTGACACTTGCAAAAGCAAAACGAGGTTTAGTGGCCGATACGGACTACGACGCCCCACCCCTTTCAATTACCAACTCTTTTGGTGTCCCTTCAAAAAAGATCCTGATTTTTGGCAAGCGGATATGAAATTGGCAGTTCAGGCTGCTGGCAAAGGTCAAGTTGTCATTGGCAGTTTCCAAGGCACAAGAAATAATTCGGGTGGTGGTCAAGCTTTTGTCAAAGATTACGCTTTGGCCGCGTGTTTGGTCAAAGAAACCGGTGCCAAAATTTTAGAAGCCAACTTGAGTTGCCCAAACGAATGCTCAACAAATTTAGTCTGTTTTGATGTGTCCCAAGTGCAAAAAATTGCCAAGGCAATCAAAGAAGAAATTGGTGACACCCCATTGATTCTAAAGTGCGCCTATTTTGAAAGTGACGAGCATTTATTGCGGTTAATTAAGGCCGTTGGTAGTTTAGTTCAGGGTATTGCCACGATTAACACCATTCCGGCAAAAATTATTATGGCACAAGGCCAACAAGCGCTACCGGGTTTGGGCAGATTAACTAGTGGTATTTGTGGCGCTGGAATTAAGTGGGCGGGTTTAGACATGGTTAAGCGGCTGTATCAGTTTCGAACAAAATTAAGTCAACACTTTGCTATTATTGGGGTAGGAGGAGTGGCTAGCACTCAAGATTACCGGGAATATTTGCAGGCAGGTGCTGACGCCGTGATGAGTGCCACTGGTGCCATGTGGAACCCCAAACTAGCACAAGAAATACTAGAAGGAGGAAAAAAGTGAGTAGCGTGATAAAAATTCTGGAATCGATTGGAGCGATCCTGCCCAAAAGTCATTTTGTTGGGACTTCTGGCCGGCATTTTGATACCTATATTGATACCGACCCCATTTCACCGCATCCAAAAAAAGTTTCTTTGATTAGCAAAAAATTTGCCCAGAAATTTAAAGATGCCAAAATTGAAGTGGTAGCCGCGCCAGCGATTTCTGGCATTGTTTTTGCGCAGTGGACGGCCCATCACTTGTCTCAACTGACTGGCAAAGAGGTATTGGCGATTCATACAGAAAAAACTGTCAATAATGAGCAACTGCTTGAGCGCGGTTTTGATAAATTAGTACGAGGGAAGCGTTGTTTAGTGATTGAAGATTTGACAACTACTGGTGGTTCGATCAAAAAAGTCATTACGGCTCTGCAACAAGCAGGTGCTCAGGTTGTCCAAGCTTGTGTGATGATTAACCGTGAACCAAAAAATGTGACTTCCGCTACAATTGGCGTGCCATTTTCTGTTTTGGCGGAGTTGGAGGTGACTTCATATTCTGCTAAAGAGTGCCCATTATGTAAACGCAAGGTGCCGATAAACACAATTGTGGGTCACAGTAAAGAATTTTTGGAGGAACAACGACAGAAGAGGACGAAATGAAAAGTAGATGTGCCGCTATACAAAAGCTAGAACAGAGGGTGAAAAAGATTGGTTCTGTGCTTTGTATCGGACTAGATTCAGATCTTAAAAAATTGCCGAAAATTTTTTTAGCTGAAAAGAAACCTCAGTTGACGTTTAACAAATGGATTATTGATCAAACCTATCCGTATGCGGCGGCCTATAAACTTAATACTGCTTTTTATGAAGCGCGGGGGGTGGTGGGTTGGCGGGAGATGGCCGAGACGATAGAGTATATGCAAAAAATGCATCCAGACATCTTTATTATTGCTGACGCTAAGCGAGCCGATATTGGCTCAACAAATGAAAGCTACTGCGCGGCTTTTTTTGACCAACTGCAAGTTGACGCGCTCACGCTCAATCCGTATTTAGGGCAGGAGGCGCTACAGCCATTTTTAGATCGAAAAGATAAAGCCTGCATTATTTTATGTAAAACGTCTAATCCCGGATCAGGGGAGTTTCAGGATTTAAAAATAGAAGGAGAGCAACTCTGGGAAAGAGTCGCAAAAAATGTGGTGAATAATTGGAATGGCAATCAAAACTGTATGTTAGTAGTTGGTGCGACGTATCCAAGAACCCTCAAAAAAGTGAGAACTTTAGTTGGTGAAGAAATGTGGTTATTAGTCCCTGGTGTTGGCGCTCAGGGCGGGGATTTTAAGCAAGTGCTGCAGATGGGACAAAATAGAAGTAATTTGGGAGTGTTGGTAACTGTTTCGCGGGACATCATTTTTTGCCAGAATCCAATCAAGGCTTCTAATTTTTACCTTAATCAGCTATAATTCATACATTGTATGATAGAGGGCGGATATGGGAAAAACAATTGAGGTTGGGAATCCATCATCACAAGAAATATTACCCGGAAAAGCTACAACGTTTGGTGAAGCTGTCGCTTTATGCGAAGAGTTCTCGCGAATGATTGAATCCGAAAAAAGATTCAAAAACGTTAGTTATGCCATTTCACCTCCCCAAAGTGATGGACAACGTTTGATTTGTGTTGTTGGACACTCCACTGAAAAACCAGAATATCCAGAGCATGTTCAGAGAGTTCTCGATAACTCTACTAAAACCTACTAAATTTCTTTCCTCGTGACAACTCTTCTCTTTCCTTGTAGGATGACTCCATGCTCAGACTTCCGCGTGCGGTCAGAGAATTGACTGAAACCCTAGAAAAATTGCCTGGTGTTGGCCCAAAATCCGCTCAGCGCCTAACCTTTTATTTGCTTCATTACCCTGAGCACAAACTGCAAGAGTTTGCTGACCGGTTAACTGCCTTGAAGAAAAACACCGTCCTTTGCGCTAGTTGTCACAATGTCAGCGAAACTGATCCTTGTCCAATTTGTGCTGATTCCAGTAGAGAACAATACTTGCTCTGTGTGGTAGAACAACCTCTGGATGTACTGGCTCTAGAAAGATCCGGCAGCTATGCGGGGTTGTATCACGTGCTACATGGCTCAATCGCGCCGCTTAATAATATTGGGCCAGAACAGCTATTTTTACATGACATCGCCAAGCGTTTAACTGGAGTCACTGAGCTAATCATTGCCACTAACCCGACCATGGAAGGCGAGGCCACCGCTTTGTATCTTACCGAGTATCTCAAACAAACTCCCCAAACCCCGCCGCATTTAAAGATCACTCGGATTGGTCATGGGCTGCCAATCGGGGCTGATATTGAGTACGCGGACGGGGTGACGCTTCGCCGGGCACTCGAAGGAAGACGAGATTTTTAAGTCTTCATCAACACTTTTTGCCACTATCTTTTTCTGTCATTTTTGCTACTATGTACCAAGATGATTTCTGTGCAAAACAGTCATCAACTAATGAGCCACAGCCTTGTATGAAGGGTGGCTTTTTTTAGTGCCCTTTGGGTTATTACTGTCGTAACATCAGCGGCTGGCTTGCCGGCTCGAAAGGAAAAGATGACGGTACTGGTTGAAGCCAAAAACATGGAGGTGACGCAGGCTCTACGCCGTCACGTTTTTCAGCAAGCTCAACGATTAACTCGACTTGGCAAAAAGATTGTTGGTATTAGTGTCTTTCTCGAAACCATTCCCAAAAAAAGTAACGACCCTCACGCTAATAAAGTTACTTTTAAGGTTCGAGTTCCAGGTAAAGATGTCGTGGTTATGAAACAAGCGGTTGATATGTACCAAGCAATTGTTGAAGCTGCCCATGGAGCTTTTAGGCAAGTCAGAAAGCTGGCCGAGCGGCGAATAACTACCGCCCGGAGAACCGCTGAAAAAACGTTTCTAATTTGAGGAGCGCCAGCCAGTAAGAACCAGCCAGTAATTGATTTACCTGCCAAATCAGGTTAGGCTGGTGCTGTATGACAGATCAACCCGCCGCACCGCAATCATCAGCTCAATCGACCGCTCAGGGATCAGCACCGGATCCATTGGTTAGTTTAGAAGAATTGTTGGCCAAAGCCAAGGCAAACCGCCAACAACTAATTTCGACTCAAACCTTGTCACCAGGTCAGGATGAATTGGCGCCGCCAGTCCCCATGCCAGAGGAAATCGCCGCACAGAAACAACGCCAAGCTGCCGAGTTGCAGGCGCAGCGACAAGCCGAGTTAGCTCAGAAGGAGCAGCTGTCCGAAGCAGATCGGATCCAAAAACTGCAAATTCAAGAGCAAAAATTAGGAGAACTCAAGGATAGCCCGGAGTTCCAAGCCAGGCGACAACAATCAGACGAGGATCAGAAGGCGGCCGAAAAACAAGCCAATGCCCAAGAGAGTCACGTCATCCATCAGCTTGAAGAAACAAAGGTAGATCAATGAGATCAGGATCTTCAGCCCGCCCACGACCCGGTGGTGGTTTCAACGCCGGCATGGGGCAGTTTGGTGAGCATCTCGACGAAGCGGCAATGCAGCAAGCCAGTCAACAAAAAAGTCTCCAGCAGCAGGGTGCTTCGACAACCAAGACGCCCACCCTAAAACCAACTACGCCAGCCGCCCAACAATCGGCAGTCTCTAGAGACATGGGTAGTTTTACCGATGAACTTTTCAAACGCCCAGCCCAAGATTTCTGGGAAGGGATTAAAAGTTTGGCTGACCTCAACACTTGGCTAGGGATTGACACTTCAGCAGAAGACGCTCAGGAGCGCGCTCACAAAGAAATTATTCTAAAAAATTTCAACCAACTGACCGACGAAGAACAAGTCGTGGCCAAGCAGCACTATCAGGCACGGATAAAAAAACTGCAAGCTGAAGCAGAAGAAAAAGAACGCCAAAAACAACTCAAAACTCAAGAGGAGCAAGCAACTTTGCACATGCCAGCTTCTCCTAAAAAAGGCCCAATTGGTCCTGGTATGAGCGGCAGCCAAAAGGCCAAAGCCCAAGTTGACTGGGACCGGCAGCGACTAAGTGGTCCGGCCAATGTTGGCTAAGCCCCAACAAGATTGTCCTGAGACTCTGGCGTTTTATTTGCTAGAATACGGTTGTGCGCTTATACAACACCCTTTCCCGCTCAATTGAAAATGTCGAACCCGTTTCGCCGGCTCAGCTTGGTCTCTACGCCTGCGGCTTTACCGTCTACGATTACACTCACTTAGGGCACTTGCGCAAATACACGATGGATGACATCTTGATCAAAACTTTGCGCCACGCAGGGTACCTGGTTAAGTTTGTTCAAAACGTGACTGACGTTGGTCATTTGGCTTCTGACGCTGATACTGGTGAAGACAAACTAGAAAAAGGCGCCAAAAAATACGGCAAAAATGTCTGGGATATTGCTCATCAGTTTGAAGACTATTTTTGGCGAAGCATGGATTTGATGGGAAATGCGCGGCCAGATGTGAGTTGCCGAGCGACTGAGCATATTGAGTCTCAGTTGGCGATGGTCAGAAAATTAGAAGCAAAGGGTTTTACCTATGTAATTGAGGGTGATGGCGTCTATTTTGACACCTCAAAAATTGATGATTACGGCAAACTAGCTCACCTGGATATCGAGCACTTAAAAGAGGGTGCCCGGGTAGAAATGGTGCTTGGAAAGCGCAACCCAACAGATTTTGCGTTGTGGAAGTTTGAGCGGCCTGGTGAAAACCGAGTCATGATTTGGCCAAGTCCCTGGGCAGAGCGGAGCTTTCCGGGTTGGCACATTGAGTGTAGCGCCATGTCTAGCGAGTATTTGGGTGAACAGTTTGACATTCACACTGGTGGTATTGACCACATTCCGGTTCATCACACCAACGAGATTGCTCAAGCTGAAGCGGCCAGTGGTAAAAAGCCGTTTGTCAGGTATTGGGTGCATCACAACTTTTTACGGGTCAATGGTGAAAAAATGAGTAAATCACTGGGCAACTTTTTTACCATCGATGACCTGCTCAAAAAAGGTTTGCATCCGCTTGCGCTCAGACTACTATTTTTGACGACGCACTATCGCTCAGAAATGAACTTTACTTGGGAAGCTGTAAAGGGCATGCAGCGAACCTATCGACGGCTGATAGAACAGATTTTACAGTTTAGAGCAGAGAGGGAGCGGACAACTTTAAGTGAGGATAAACTGGCCAAAATAAATACTTACCGACAGCGTTTTTTTACTGCCTTAGAAAATGACTTAGCCACACCAGAAGCAATCTCAATTTTGTGGGAAGTGGCAAAATCAAATATCCCTGGGCCGGATAAGTATGATTTGATAATTGAATTTGACGAAGTTTTGTCGCTTGGTTTGCGCACTGCAGAAAAAATTTTAACAGAATTAGGTTCTGATTCTAGATCAGTTGTTGAGGCTGACTTGCCTACCGAAGTCAAACAATTGTTAGATCAGCGCCAAGCAGCCCGGGTTCAACAAGATTGGCCAACCGCGGATACGCTTCGAAAAAAACTCGAAGAGTTGGGTTACCAACTCAAAGATACCGCAAAAAACAAACAAGAAATCTTGAAGCTTCAATAAGTTTGGGTAATTTTGTTGATTCCAGGCGGTTTGCCGGGACTCATCCCTTATTTAATTTGTTGGCTGATCATCCCACAAGAAAAATAACATCTGTTAGCGCTAAGTAGAAATGTCCGGTTTCCTGCTAAGTAGAAATGTCCCCTTTCGGGTTATTTTACTTGTTAATTTTAAACGGCTCCG
>PFDH01000005.1 GCA_002772705.1 Candidatus Pacebacteria bacterium CG10_big_fil_rev_8_21_14_0_10_44_11
TCACCCGGTCAACCAAGGCAAAACAGTTGAAACAGCCCAACTCCCTTATCAGCGCTATCAAGACTCTGAAGACGGTATCTCTCAGCGCCTAATTCCTGGCTTTCCGGGAGCACATTATCAAGCTAACTCCTACGAACACTCAACCGACGGTCATACCTCAGAGGAAAGCTCAGATCGAATCACGCAAGCTAATAAACGGGCTCGAAAAATCCAGACCTATTTTGAACATGATTTTGTCGGACCAAAGATTTACGGAGATCTCGACTCAGCCGAGGTGGTTTTTGTTGCCTGGGGCAGCACCAAAGGTGCGGTGCTAGCCGCTCAAGAGTTGCTCATGGCCAAAGACAAGACTTCAGCGCTGATTCACTTTACCCACGTCTTTCCTCTTAAAGCCAAGGCAATCCAGCCGCTGTTTGAAAAAGACAAGCAGTATGTTTTGGTCGAAAATAATCAGTTTGGACAGTTTGGGCAGTTGCTCAGAACCGCCACTGGCATCGATCTAACAGAAAAATTGCTTAAGTACGACGGCCGACCCTTCTACCCAGAAGAAATCGCCGCATTTGTAACCAGAACCCATTCCTTAACCTCCTTTCGTAATGAAAGGCATCAGGTTTGAGGAAAAAGACGTTTTCTTCTGACGAAAGAGTAGCCAAAGCTACTTCTAGGAAGAAAAAATGTCTCTTTTACCAAATCCTGGTGACTTGTAATAGAATGAAGGTTAGGAAATGGGTTCTAATAAAAGAAAAATATGGCAACAGTTCAAGATTTTAGCGGCTATACTCCCACCTGGTGCTCTGGCTGTGGCAATTGGGGGATTGGCCGAGCGGTAATGAGCTCATTAGTGGAGCAACAGCTTGATCCATCGCAAGTGATGATGATCTTTGACATTGGTTGTTCTGGCAATATGAACGATTTTGTCAACGCCTATGCCATGCACTCACTCCACGGCCGCTCAATCGCCAACGCGGTTGGCGCAAAGTTGGCCAATCACCAGCTGCCAGTGTTGGTTGTTGGTGGCGATGGCGCCCTGTATGGTGAAGGTGGTAATCACTTTCTGCACGCCTGTCGAGGTAATCACGACATTACGGTGATCGTTCATGACAACCGCGTCTACGGCCTAACCAAAGGCCAGGTTTCTCCCAGCGCTGATAAGGGGTATGTTTCAAAAACCACTCCGGCCGGTATCATTGAAGCACCAGTCCATCCCCTGCTCTTGGCCATTACCCAGGGCGCGACTTTTGTGGCCCAAACCTTTGCCGGCAATCAACTGCACCTGACTCAAACCATCACTGCCGCGATGCAACATAAAGGCTTTTCAGTGGTGAATGTGCTCCAACCGTGCGTTACCTTCAACAAAGTCAATACCTATGGTTACTACTTCCAAAAAAGTTATCAGTTAAAAGATCATGATGCGAGCAATTTTGAAGCTGCCTTAAAAGTCGCCGCCAAACCTTTGGTAGAAAAATTCCCACTGGGGGTAATCTATCAAGTTGAGCGGCCAGCCTATCATCAGCAGTTGCCACAGTTAGCCGAAACAGCTTTGGTCAAACGCACAAAACCGGCCGAGGCCGGTCAGTTTATTGCGGCGTTTACTTGAGATTACTTCAGGTTGTTTAAAAACGCCGACATCAGACTCACCATCAGGCTAAACAGCAACGCCCACCAGAAAGAAATCACCTCAAAGCCAGGCACCAAGGCCGATGCCAATAAAACAATTAAGGTGTTGATCACTAAACTAAATAGCCCCAGAGTCAAAATTGTGATTGGCAAGGTCAAGATCACTAAAATAGGTTTCAAGATTACATTCAACAGCCCCAAAACGATTGCCACCACCACGGCCGTGAAGTAGGTTGCCACGTTGACGCCTGGTAAAACGTACGCAGCAGCAAAAATTACTAAGGCGTTAAGAAGTAACTTCAGCAACACTTTCATAGCTTTATACTAGCAAAAGAAGGGTCGACTTGTCTACTCAAAATTTTTCTTAACAGTCATTTTATGAGGAGAGTGTCGGGATAGATGAACCCTCGGAATAGTAGATACTCGTCTGTATTCCAATATTGGTTTTGGTTAAAATAGGATTGGATTGTCAAGGTACTAAAGGTATACTAGCCAAGATGATCAAGTTTAGGATGTTGCTTCAGTTTATCAAATTAAACAGTTTTTTATTAACCTTAGCCGCCATTACCCTGTTGGGCGCCCTCCTCCGTTTCCCTTATCTTGACCAGATTCCACCAGCAATGCTGCAAGACGAGGTCGCCTTGGGCTACAACGCCATCAGTATTGCCCAAACTGGGACTGATGAATGGGGTCAACGTTTTCCGATCGTTTTTAGATCATTTGGGGATGACAAACCGCCGGGATTTTTTTACGCCACTTCATTGCTCTATTTACTGATTGGTTGGCAGCCGGTTTTGCCCCGTTTAACCTCTGCCATCGCCGGTACATTGCTGATCATCGTCGGCAGTTTGTGGATTAAAAAACTATTTAATCCAGAGAAAAGCGCTAATCAGTTGGCGTTATTCGCCGGTTTGTTACTGGCCATTAGTCCCTGGACAATTCATCTGAGTCGAATGGCTCTAGAATCAAACCTGGCGTTACTGTTTTTCTTCTGCGGTCTCTACTTCTTTGAGTTTGGTCAAGCTGGCCGGCGTTCACAATCTATTGCAAAGAGTATCGCCGCAGCTCTATTTTTGGCTGCTAGTACGTACACGTTCCACTCATATCGCTATACCGTTGCACTCTTATTTTTTGGTCTTCTTTTGACGACGTATATTTTCAAAAATTGGCTGAGATCAAAAATAACGTATCAAGTCAATCATATTTGGCTAGTTCTAATTATTTCTTCTGTTTTAGCGCTGCCAGGTTTTTTTGGCAGCGGAACAAGTACTCGACTCAGTCAAACTTTTCTTCCCTCAACTGCCGCCAGCAAACAGCTTTACACTTTCTATCAAAACAACTGTTACATTACCTTGACAAACCTTGCCCGTCCTCTGTTGCCACTGTGCCGGCTTGAATATAACAAGATCATGAACCCTTTAATGATTCTGGGGAGTAGCTATGCTGACCATCTTTCACCTAATTTTGCGTTTTTTTCAGGAGATCCGGGGTTTGGCCGAAATCCGACCGCTCTAGGTGAGTTGTATCTGATTTTATTCCCACTCTGGATCATTGGCGGTTACTTTGTTTTGACCCAATATAAAAAATACTACCCGTTAATTCTTGGGTACTTGATTTCGCTGATTCCGTCTGCTGTTTCTGGCCCAACCCACTCTACCCGACTGAGCGTTCATCTTCCCTTTTTGATTGCTGTCATTATTTTTGGCTATCAATTTTTGTATTCAAAATCCCACCGATTGGCAATTGCTCTTTGGGTGATGTTATTTGTATTCCTTGGCTACTTCGTCATGAACTACTCCACGGCAACTTACGCAAACAGTCAAGATTTTCTTGGTCATGGCAAGGAACTGGCAGAGTCAATATATCCATATTTTGAGCAAAACTATACCATTTATATGGATGAAGATCTGATCGCCGAGCCTCACATCTATTTTGCTTATTGGAATAGACTTGACCCCGTGGTGTATCACCAACTGCGAGGCGAATCGCCAGAAGATACCTACGGTTTTTCCCGGCCACTCCAACTGGGAGAAAATCTCCTTTTCCACCAGGCTAATATTAATAAATTAGTTTGCGACCCAAGCTATACCACCCCAACTCTATTCGTCACCAGACAAGCAATGCTCTTTTCGCCGCAAAAAGTGATCAGAAATAATACCCAAGCCCTTCGATTGGTAGAATTGTATGAACTAAGTGAAATGAGAAAACAAACTAAAGTTCTGACGGCCTATTGTCTGGAAGATAAGGTTGGCAATCAAACAACCCAGGGGCAATAGTTTCGTACACCAACTAAACTATCCCAATAGCAATCGAAAGCTGTCAGGCAGGTTGTAGACGATGAGCTTGTATTCGACTTTCCAAAAAAGGCCTATTTCTTGTGTACAAACTAATCAGTACGTAAGCAGTAAAGAACTCGTCGGGATTAAAGATTTTTGCTTGTGTTTCTTTCAACTCATTAGCATAGTCATAATTTAGTCGCTTGTTAGCCAATAAAGCATTTAACAGCATAAGCCGATAATAGGATTTATTACCTGCCGCCCCCGTACCTCTATCCATATAGTCAGCCAATTTAACCTGTAATAACAGTATCCAATCCTCTGGCAGTTCGGTAATGTCAATAGGCGGTAACAAATTATTTTCGGGCGATGGTGGCATTTCGGTTCCCCTCACATCAAAGGCTCACGTCAAAAGCACTACATTCTGTAGTCTGTAGTATATCAGATAGAACACATTTCTTGTTCGCTTGAGTTTTTTCGCTTCTACAGTTCTTGTAAGTTTTTAATGTTATCCTCTCGATAAAGGCGCAACTGAACACCGATCTAGAAATTAAGCTTTACTTATTTATTACTTATCCTATAATACTGTTTTTGCTCAGCCTCTAGAATATCTCTACGGTACTATGTCCAAAGAAAATGCTCCTCAACCAGATAGACAACAGCCTGAAAAGGATCAAGAAACAATCAAGGCAGCTCAAGAAGTAATCTTGGAGCTGCTCTCCAGTTCTAATCCTGCTGAAGCTGTGCTCAGACTCATTGAATATCTCAAATCCCTGAATCTGAAGGTGTTGCCAGTGCTCAGCACTACCCCACCAGAAATCTTGTCAGCCGCAAAAGAAGCAGGGATAGAGTTGCAGATTATTCCAGTGGCTCAACAAGATCACCTCATGTTTCAAAGCTTGAATGCAGCCATCAATCAGTCCCAAGTCCCGGACTGGTACAGGACTGCCAAAGAACTACTAGCTAATCAGAAAAAAGAAACCCGATCCAATATACTCGAAGCACTAAAAGTACGATGGTTTTTAATTTTAATTATTCTGATGGGAACGGCAGCTGGTGTGGGATTTCATGTAGGCTGGGGCGTCAAATTGCCCCAAGTTATTGATCAGGTTGATTTCTACATGTCGGTCTACGGCGGTATTGCTGCCACCCGTTCTGTCTGGCAAATTTCCCGCGCTGAAAGATGGAACAAAAATGCCAGAAGAAAAACCAGGCAACCATACTTCAAAGCCGTTCAAGCCCTGACGTCAGAGGAAGAAGCAACAGATCCCGTAATTCAAAAAATCACAGAAAAAATCAAAAGATTATCCACTCAATCTTCAACTATTGATTCATTCTTAGAAAAACTCGGCCTCGTTAAATCCAACAAAAAGAGAAAAACCAAGCCCTCACTCTTAGAACAATACCAGTCAGCTAAGGGTCAAGCATTTGACCGCGAGAAAATGATCAGGCAGCTTGAAGAAAAGATGATCGCTCAAGAATTTGGCAGCCAACTTCCCTCTATCGCCGTGGTCATTCCCACATATCAAACTTCAGAGGAAGAAATGAGACGATTATTACAATCAATCAAAAACCAAGCCTACCCAGTTACTCATGCCTATGTTGTATATAACGATAATCCCAACGATCCCCTTCGTAAGAATGTCAAACAACCTGAGTTTATGGCTTTTCAGCAGATTGTGAATCAAGTTAACGCCGAACCAGGCAGAAATAACTGTCAAATCCAATTGTTAGCTCAACCAGCCAGAGGTAAACGAGAAGCCATGGCCATGGGTTTTGTCACTGCTCTGGGCAAAACATACCTAGATGACCTAAAAGCTAAGTATCCTGACGTATCTGAAAAAGAGTTGTCAACAACTATTGGTAATCTGGATATCAACGAATTGCCAGAACTTCGGCACGATTTTATTCTTAACATTGATAGTGATACCGAAATCCAACATCCTTTTTCTGTTTTAGCTTCTCTGATTCAATTGAAGGCTCACCCCGATGCCGGTACCACCACCGGAGATGTTCGGGTCACTAATCGCGACACCAACTTGCTATCAGAGATGACGTACCAACGCTACTGGCGAGCCTTTTTTGTTGAACGCGCCGCTCAATCTCTTCATGGTCATGTCACCTGCATGTCCGGACCATGGGTCTGTATGCGCAGTGAGGCTTTGGCTGAGGTTTTTGAAGAATGGTACTTTCAAGAGTTTTTGGGTCAACGTTGTACCTACGGTGACGACCGGCATTTAAGCACGTTACTGCTTCGCAATGGCTGGGAATCACTGTTTTGTCCCGATAGTGCGGTTCTAACCGATTGCCCCACTGATTGGAAGTTGTTTTTACGCCAGCAACTTCGCTGGAATAAATCTTTTAATCGGGAAAACTTCATTTTATTCGATTTTCTGCATGAATTGGACAAGTTCACTCAAATGGATGTGATCTATCAACAAAGTTTTGCTTTTGTGATGTTGGCAATTATGATTCAACTATTGGTAAAAGCCATCGTTTTGGGTGTCGACCAAGGAGTAATGACCGGAATTGAATCGCTACTACCATACTCTGTGGCTGTCTTAGCCTATAACGAGTTATTTTTTGGTGTGTATGGCAGCCTGAAAAATCGGGATGCTCGGTTTTTGTATTCGCCAACCTATATTGGCTATCATTTTGGCTCGCTGCTATGGCTCAAACTCTATGCCTTCTTCAAATTAACAGACACGGCCTGGGGAACTAAGGGTGAAACACCAGCCATAATGGTGACAGAGATTGAAACAGAAAAGCAGCGGTTAATTGAAAATCTTGTTGAAGAAATTGAGCCACAATTAGTAGAGCTTCCTCCTGAAGACAACCAAGTCTCTCATTCGAACTCAGATCAAAATGGTGAAAGTTTTTAGCAGCTAATTATTTGCCAGCGATGGCATTTAAAATCACAATTCCGGTACCAGTCAAGACTGCAAAAGGAAAACTGTATCTTAAGAGAAACCGCTGAATGTTGTCTAACCGCTCTTGACTAACATCCAGGCCACGCTTCTCTTCAGCTGGCTCTTGAGCTTGTGAATCAAAACGCTGAGACGTTTCAATATCTTGTCTTGCCATAGTACTACTTATTATAGCAGCAGCGTCAAATGTCCAGATCAGCTTGTCAAGTAAGGATTAGTTTTCAGTCGTGGATTGGGAAGCTGTCGGGGCTTGCCCTGCTGAGTCGGTGGCAAGAGTTTGTTTTGCCGATTCGGTTGCAGTTCCAGCTACTTCTGGTGCAACTTCAGATGAGATCTCAGGTATGATTGGCAAAGTTTGATCTATCTGAGCTGGAGCTTGTTCATCTGCAACCACTGTTGCTTGATCAAACTCAAAGGTAGCTTTAGCCTTCGAATCCTGACTCAGCAGTGCTAACCAGTTAAAAGTTACCTCTGAATCAGTAGCAGCTGCCAACTGAATGGTAAAACCAGTAGTAGAAGAATTGGAGACACTGTAGCCGCCCACCTGCCCGACTGGCGTTACATAGACTTTTGGTGGCTCTGAGTAAGGCTTCTCAAACTCGACTTTCACAGCTGAAACACCAGCCGGAATCTTAACCGTCCCGGCAGTATTACCCGAAACCGTGACTGATCCCAAAAACTCGACATCACCCAAAAAGGTTGCAGCCGCCTGAAAAGTTGTTTCCGCCTTAAAAACTACCGAGCCAACAAATGTCCAGACCTGATCATTCATTTCGATAAATTGTTTGAGTAGGTCTTTGAAGACATAATTTGTTAGCTGTTCGCGAATATCAACTTCTTGCACAACTGGATTCAAGGCTACGTTCAAAGCGGCCGTATCCACTTCATTAAGATACGCCCCAGTGTCCAAGTTTTTAAAATACAGTAGCTGCTCGCCACTCAGATTTTCAACTAGACGCAAAGCTTTAGTCATGTCAACAGAAACTGCCACGCCATTTCTTTGAGAATAATAAGACCAGGCGTAGGGCTCACTGAGACCGTCAGGCAAGATAGAAAAATTGTGCGGTGAAAGAGTGGTAACATTACCAATTTCATCCCTAACTTGTAACTCATACGAGCCAATCTCATCAACTGCAAACAGCTGGATGCCATTGGTAATGCTGGTGCTGGGTGCGGTGCTGTTAGCAATTGCCAACACATTGGCCGCATCAGTACCAAAAGCAGTCGCCCCAATCGCCAAGTTGCTATCAACCTGGAGTGCATCAGTAAATCGACCGGTGCCAGCCACATCAAACTTAAAACTCGGGGAAGAATCACCAATGCCAATATTGTCAGCACTAGAATCAAGATATAACAGGTTGCTGTCATTCACTCCCTT